>JAIOOZ010000609.1 GCA_021414185.1 Betaproteobacteria bacterium | reverse complement strand
GGTGTTGCCGCCGGAATCGCTTTGGCGGTCAATGTCGACGTCGTCGTGCCGTTCATCGAAAACCTGCTCGGCTTCAAATTTTTGTCGAAAGACGTTTACCAGATCAGCGATCTGCCGTCGGAGTTGCGCGCGGCCGATGTTCTGCTTACAGCGTTCTTTTCGTTCGTTGTGTGCCTGCTGGCGACCATCTATCCAAGCTACCGCGCCGCGAAAATCAATCCCGCCGAGGCATTGCGCTATGAGTGATGCCGCGCTCGCTTGCCGCGACCTGCGGAAGATTTATCTGCAGGGCCGGGTCGAGGTGCCGGTATTGCTGGGCATCAATCTTTCGATTGCGAAAGGCGAGCACATCGCCATCGTCGGCTCGTCCGGTTCGGGCAAGAGCACCTTGCTGCATTTGCTGGGCGGGTTGGACGCCGCGACGAGCGGCGAGGTCGTGATCGGTGGACGCAATATCCATGCACTCGATGAAGCCGAGCGCGGCGAACTGCGCAACCGGCAACTCGGTTTTGTTTATCAGTTCCATCATTTGCTGCCGGAATTTTCCGCGATAGAAAACGTCGCGATGCCGCTGCTGATCCGGCGCATGCTGCCGGAAGAAGCCAATGCTCGTGCAGTCGAAATGCTGGGCAAGGTCGGGCTGGCACACCGGCTCGAGCATGCGCCGTCGGAACTCTCGGGTGGCGAACGCCAGCGCGTGGCCATTGCGCGCGCCCTGATCACCAATCCGTCCTGCGTGCTTGCGGATGAGCCGACCGGCAATCTCGACCGCCAGACAGCCAGCGAAGTTTTCGAGCTGATGCTGGAACTCAATCGGGCGTTCAACACCAGTCTGGTTATCGCGACTCACGACGGTGCGCTGGCCGCGCGGGCGAGCCGCATCTTGCGTCTGGTGGACGGCGTTCTGCAGCAGTCCTGAAGCGCCGCGATGGCGCAGGAATCAGGCGTGCCTTGGCGCTGTACTAAGGCCGGAACTGCGTATAAGCGTCCAGCAGCGTTTTTACTGGCGAGTCCGGCAAGCCGCCGAGAAACGCGCCGTACGCAGCGACATTGGCGCGCGCCGCGATGCTCCGTGATGCCGCGGGTATGCCGAGCGTGGACGCAGGTGCGGATTGTTGCAGCAGATCCTGCTCTATATGCTCGGCGTCGAGTTCGCTGCGCTTGATGGCGCTTCGCAAAGCTTCAGTAGTGGTGACTGGCAGCGGCTCTATGCCGGTCTTGAGTCGGCGCCGCAGCGTTCGCAACGGCAACACCGTTTGCTCGCGCCATGTTTTTACCAGCGCATCAAGACGCGCGACGTCGGTGCGGTCGACTTGCCGGCTTTGCGTTGCAATGAACAACAGGTAGAGCAGCAGGTTGACGTC
>JAIOOZ010000028.1 GCA_021414185.1 Betaproteobacteria bacterium | reverse complement strand
CGTCACCACCGACTATTTGACGGGCTTTTCCGCGTTCGATCACGCGCAGTACACGCCGCTCGCCATACTGCATGACGAGTACCTGTCGTTTGTCGTGCGCGCCGATTCGCCGCTCACCGACGGCGCCGCACTGCTCGCGCGACTGCGCGCGGATGCAGGCTCGCTCAAGGCCGCTGTCGCGACCTCGCGCGGCAATCCAAACCATATCGCGCTCGCAAAAGTAACAATGAAGGCCGGCGGCAACGCGCGCGCCCTCAAAGTGTTCGCCTTCGACTCCGCACGCAATGCAATTGCCGACGTCATGGCCGGCGGGACCGACCTGGGGGTCATCAGCGCGGCGAGCGCCGTGCCGGAACTCACGGCCGGCACATTGCGCGCGCTCGCGGTCAGACCGCCAGCGTCTGGCGTGGCGCCGACGGCGCGAGCGGACTCACGGCAGATCACATCGCCTTCTGGGACGAAGCGCTGACGGCCGCGACCGCCGGTGCAGCGTGGCACGCCGGCATGCCGGGCAATGGCTGGGCGCCGCTGTATGTCGGCAGTGCAGCGTTGCGCGAACGCCTCGCGCGCGAACGCGCCGAAATGAGCGCGGTACTGGCCGAATTGGGCTTACTCAAGTAGCCGCGGCGCGGTTTCGCCCGCCCCGCGCGCCGTGCTATCCTTGGCGCCCCCGCCCACATAGCGGCTTTTTTCAAGGGCGACTCGTATGGATCCGGAGCAAAAAATGCGCATGGAAGTTCATGTTCACGGCACCGCATTCCTGTGCAAAGGCGTGCACCTGACGCAGGTCGAGCACGCGCTGCGTCCGTGGCTTGATTACCTTGAAGTCGACTCCATCGAAAAAGTGCAAAGCCTCGAGCGCGAAGAGCCGGGCATACGGTTCGACGTAAAAGAACAGGCGCTCGACATGTGCTGGACCGGCGAAGTCGGCCGCAGCTTTCAGGCGCGCCTGACCGAAGCTTTCCAGGCGCTGGGCCCGCTCACCGAGTACGCGTCCGAAATCACCCTGACGTGCTATCACGACAGCGGCAAGGAAGAGTTCCAGCAGATATTCATCGGGCCGAGCGCCGAAGCCATCCATGAAATACGCCGCCAGTGCGTCGAGGAAGACCTCGCCGCGCTGCTGTCGCCCCATTTCGACAAGACCCGCGTCGACCAGGTCGCCAGCATGGTCAATCAGATGTTCGACGACGAGTGGAAGCGCCGTCCCGTTGCCGCAGAGCCGGCGGTGGCGACCCCAGCCCTGCAGCCGCATCCGCGCAATCGGCATTTGCACTAAGCAATCCAGATCAAAAACTCTGCCACAGAGGGCACAGAGGACACAGAGAAGAGCGAAACAGAGAATCGATTGGTTTTGGGTTTTCCTGTGTGAACTCTGTGGCTATCTGTTTTTGACGCTTTTCCGCATTTGCCAATGGACGACATAGTCAAGCAAGCCATGGCCAAATGGCCCAACGTGCAAGGCCGAGCAGCGCTGACTCGTTAGCCGCAGGCCCGCTTGCGGGAAGCGCTGCCGGGCCGCCGGATAGATCACACACCTGTTGCATATATGGACGATATTGTTAAACAGGGAATGGCGAAATGGCCGAATGTGCCGGCGGTCTTCGGATGGCTCGGGCTTGATCGCCGCGGCCATTGGCTGATCAAGGGCGAGCGCATTTCGAACACTATCGTTGCCGACTTCATCGGCCGCAATTACGAGTGCGACGGCGAGGGCCGCTGGTTTTTCCAGAACGGACCGCAGCGCGTTTTCATTTCCCTCGACTACACGCCTTTCATCTACCGGCTCCAGTGGGAGCCTGCTGCACGTGCCGCGCAGCGCATAGAAACCCACACCGGGCGCGCCGTGACGCAGATAGATGGCGCGTGGATAGACGATGCCGGCATCGTGCTGCTCGAGAGTGAGCACGGCGTGGGGCTCGTCGATGACCGCGATCTCGAGCGTCTGCTGATTTGCTTCAGCGGCACCGGCGGTGAAGCACTCGACGAGGAGCACATCGCCGCCGCCATTGAGCAACTGCAGGCCGGCATTGCGGTGGAACTGGGTTTTCGCTACCAGGGACATGCCGTGCCGGTGTCAGCGATAGCGGCCGCCGACGTTCCCGCCAGATTCGGTTTCGTGCCGCGCCCGGTGCAGCCGGCCGGCGAGGAAGAATGTTATTGAAGCCCGTGAGGAGTAAGGCGTGAGGGGTGAGGAGCAATTTAATACCGCGACGAATGCGGCGCATCCATGCACCGCGCTCGCCGCGTTCGCCCCGCCTCTCGCCTATCGCCTCTCGTCTTTCGGTGTCCCTCAATGCGTCCGTTGACCGACTTCCCGCTTGCCGCCCGCGCAAAAATACGCGGCGTGTTGTGCGATATCGACGACACCCTCACCACCGATGGCCGCCTCACCGCCACCGCGTACTCTGCGCTGGAAGCGTTGCAGAATGCGGGCATGCTGGTGGTCGCCGTCACCGGCAGGCCGGCGGGCTGGTGCGACCATATCGCGCGCATGTGGCCTGTCGATGGGGTGGTCGGCGAGAACGGGGCCTTCTACTTTTGCTACGACCATGCGAAACACCGGATGCAGCGGCGCTTTGTCGATGACGACGCGACGCGTGCCGCACATCGCGCGAAACTTGCCGCCATCCGCGACCGCATCCTCGCCGCCGTGCCGGGTTGCGCTGTCGCCGCCGACCAGCATTACCGCGAAACCGACCTCGCGATCGATTTCTGCGAAGACGTGCCGCGCCTGCCGGCGCCCGCGGTCGGAAAAATCGCTGCTCTCATGCAGGAGGCCGGGCTGACCGCGAAAGTCAGCTCCATCCACGTCAACGGCTGGTTCGGCGTGTACGATAAACTGTCGATGACCCGTACGCTACTGCGCGAGTGCTTTGATACCGATCTCGACGCCCGCAAAGACGAGTTTGTTTTCGCCGGCGACTCGCCGAATGACGCGCCGATGTTCGCGTACTTTCCGCATGCGGTCGGCGTCGCCAACATCAAGGCTTTCGCCGGCCAGATCGCGGCGGAACCTGCTTATGTGACAACAGCAGCAAGCGGCGCGGGGTTTTGCGAACTGGTAGATTTTCTGCTCGCTTCGCGTTAACGCTCTAAAAACTTTTGCCACAGAGGGCACAGAGAACACAGAGGAAAGGCAAAAAATAACCTAAAGCGATACTGAATTAATATACCGGCTCTATTCATAACTTTTCGAATTTTATTTTCTCTGTGACCTCTGTGCCCTCTGT
>JAIOOZ010000628.1 GCA_021414185.1 Betaproteobacteria bacterium | reverse complement strand
TACCAAGCTCGGGCGTGTCGATATCCTGATGAACGCAGCGGGCGGCAGCCGCCCGATCAAGTTCGAGACCGCGCCCGAAGTGTGGGAAGAGTCGATGCTGCTCAATTTCTTCCGCCTGCGCGAGCTCACGCACGCGATCCTCCCCGGCATGATGGAACACAAATGGGGTCGCGTGATCAGTCTCACGGGCACGTCCGAGCCGTACAACATCAACGCGGCCAATCCCGCCAAGGCGGCGATCCACGCATGGACCAAGGGGCTTTCGCGCGAAATGGGCAAATACGGCATCACACTCAACTGCATCAAGCCCGGCCGCATCACCAGCGAGCAGATGCTGCGCATGCACCCGACCGAGGAGATGCGGCGCGAATTCACGGCCGAGCTGCCGGTGCAGCGTTTCGGCGAGCCGGAAGAGCTGGCGGATCTCGCGGTGTTTCTGGCGTCGCCGCGCGCCGGCTATATCACGGGCACGGCGATCCCGGTCGATGGCGGCTTGAGCCGCTTCGCTTTCTGAGCAGACACGACATTGCGTTGACGATTGCAAGTTGCGGCAAGCCTGCGGAATAGCAGGCAGCCGTACTGCAGGCAGGAGGAGGATTTAAATGCGGGCATGGATATGGGCAGTGGCGCTTGCTCTCGTTTGCGCGGGAGGTGCTGCGCATGCGCAGGGCTATCCGGCGCGGGCAATCCGCCTGATAGTGCCATTCCCGCCCGGCGGGCCCAATGACGTTTTGGGCCGCGTCGTCGCGCAGAAACTGACCGAGCAGATGGGGCAGCAGGTCGTGGTCGACAACCGCGGCGGCGCGGGCGGCATCATAGGCGCCGAACTCGCGGCGCGCGCGAACCCCGACGGCTACACGCTGCTGTTCGGCGGCACGGCTTCGATGTCGATCAACCCCATTCTGCACAAGAAGCTCGGCTACGACCCCGTTGCGGATTTCGCGGCGGTGAGCCTGGTCGGCACTGCGCCCAGCCTGCTTTCGCTGCACCCGTCTCTGCCAGTGAAGAACGTGAAAGAGTTGATCGATGCCGCCAAAGCGAAACCCGGCCAGCTTACCTTCGCGTCCTCAGGCGTCGGCACCGCGCCGCATCTTGCCGGTGAATTGTTCAACACCATGGCGGGCGTGACACTGGTGCACGTGCCGTATCGTGGCGGCGGGCCTGCGTTCGTCGATCTGCTGGCAGGACAGGTCGCCATGTACTTCGCCGGCATTTCCGCGGCGTTGCCTTTCGTCAAGGAAGGGAAGTTGCGCGGCATTGCCATCACCGGCGCGCAGCGCAGCGCGGTAATGCCCGAAATGCCGACCATCGCGGAATCCGGGCTGCCCGGATACGAAGTGAGCAACTGGTACGCGATCGTCACGGCGGTCGCCACGCCCAAACCGATCATCGCCCGGCTGCACGGCGAACTCGTGAAGGCGCTGGCGGCGGACGACGTTAAGAAACGGTTTCTGGATCTCGGCACTGATCCGATCGGCAGCGATCCGGCACAGCTCGCGGCATACATCCGCAGCGAAATTCCCAAATGGACCAAAGTCATCCGCGCGGCCGGCATGAAGACCGACTGATCACTCACGCAGTTCGATTAAAACGAAGGAGAAGAAAATGAGTCGAAGATTCAGTATTGCGGTCTGCGGCATCCGGGCAGCAGCGCTTGCGCTGGGTTTCCCGCTGGCGGCAATGGCGCAAAATTTTCCGGCGAAACCGATTCGCATCGTGGTCGGTCTCGCGCCCGGCGGCGGCACCGATATCGTGGCGCGCATGGTCGGCCAGCGCCTGGGTACCGCCGTCGGCCAGCAGGTCGTCATCGACAACCGTCCGGGTGCCAGCGGCAACATCGCGGCCGAAATCGTCGCCAGGTCGCCAGCGGACGGCTATACGCTGATCGCCGTCACGGCCAGCCATGTCATCAACCCGAGCCTGTACGCGAAGATGAGCTACGACCCGATCAAGGACTTCACCGGCATCACGCAGCTCACCGCGCAGCCGTATTTGTTCGTGATCAACCCGGGCGTGCCGGCGAAAACGGTGAAGGAATTCGTCGCGCTCGCAAAAACGCGCAAGGGCGGCCTGACTTACGCCTCTTCCGGATCGGGCCTGCTAGGCCATCTGGGGATGGAACTGCTCAAGATGCAGGCGAACTTTCAGGCGGTGCATATTCCGTACAAGGGCGCGAGCCCTGCATTGGTCGATACCATCGCCGGCCAGGTCGACGCATTTTTCCCGACGATTATTTCAGGCTTGCCCCAGGTCAAAAGCGGCAAGGTGCGCCTGATCGGTGTGACGACGATAAAGCGCGCGGCGTTGCTGCCTGACGTGCCGACGATTGCCGAGCAGGGCTATCCGGGATACGAAGTGAACGGCTGGTACGGCATGCTCGTTCCCGCCGGCACACCCAAGGATGTCGTGGCGTTTCTGAATCGCGAAGTCGCGAACGTGCTGCGCTCGCCGGAAGGCAGGGAGAAACTGGCGGCGGAGGGCGCGGAGGGCGTGGGCAACACGCCTGAGCAATTCGCCGCCTACATGCAGTCCGAGGCGGTCAAGTGGGACAAGGTGGTCAAGCAATCGGGCGCGCGCGCGGATTGAACCGCAAAGCGCAGATATCTCATTCCGGAGCAACAATCGCATGGATGCTACCACCCGGCAACTCGTTGACTTCGCGATGCGGTCCGAATTCGGATCGCTTCCCGCGCCGGTCGTGCACGAGTGCAAGCGGCGCCTGATCGATACTTTTGGGTGCGCGATCGGAGCGTATGAAGAGCCGCTCAGCCGGTCGGCGCGCAAAATCGCGCACCAGTACGTGAGCGAACGGGGCGCCACGGTATGGGGAAGCGGCGTGCGAACCATGCCCGAGGCAGCGGCGTTTGCCAACGGGATCATGCTGCGCTATCTCGACTTGAGCGACACCTATGTGGGTAAGTGCCGCGGACATCCGAGCGACACGATGGCAGGCGTTCTTGCCGTCGCCGAAGCGGTCGGAGCAGACGGGCCGTCGGTGATCAATGCGGTCGTGCTTGCTTACGATGTGTATTGCAGTCTTATCAACGCCGTCGATTTCAATTCGAAGGGCTGGGACCAGCCGGTCTACGGCGTGCTTGCCGGCGCGCTTGCTGCCGGCAGGCTGATGAAGCTTTCCGCGCAGCAGATGGGCGACGCTGTTTCCCTTGCGCTCGTGCCGAACATGGCATTGGCCCGCACACGGCAGGGCGAATTGTCGAGCTGGAAAGGGTGTGCCGGCGCCAACGCGGCGCGCAACTCGGTATTTGCCGCACAACTGGCGAAGGAAGGATTTACCGGGCCGACGGACGTGTTCGAGGGCCGCGGCGGGCTGTGGAGCATTGTCGGCCGTTTTGATGTGCCGCTGCCGTCCGGCTCCGCTCCCCACATGATGACGCAGACCCACCTCAAGAGCCTGCCTGTCTGCTATCACGGGCAGTCCGCGGTAATCGCGGCGCTCGATCTGCGCAAGCGCGTGAAGGCAGCGGACGTGCGCGAGATCCGCATCGACACGTATCACACGGCGGTCATGATGATGGGCGGCGACCCCGGCCGCTGGGCGCCCGCCACCCGCGAAACTGCCGACCACAGCCTGCCGTATTGCGTTGCGATTGCGCTGCTCGACGGGGAAGTCACGGCACAGTCATTTACGCAGGAGCGGTTGCAGGACCCGGCCGTGCAGCACCTGATGCGCATGGTGAAAGTCAACGAGGACGCGGCGCTGTGTGCGCAGTATCCGCAATCCGTGCCGAGCCGCGTGAGCATAAAAACAGCAGGGGACGAATTGCTGTCCGCAGAAGTGCGCTATCCGACGGGGCATGCGATGAATGCCATGAGCGATGCAGAAGTGGAGCAGAAATTTCGCGGCATGTTCACAGGCAGTGACCGCGCCGGCCGCTGCGAGCGGATACTCGAGACCATCTGGAAGCTGGATCAGGTCGGCGATTTCGGCCGCGAAGTGATTGGGTTGCTGACGTCTCCGGCGAGTAATGTCGATGCCTGATCAGTTATGCCGCTCTGTAGCAAACGCCGGCACCCGGATTGGAATCGGCCGGATTCAGGGGGAATGCGAGTGGTGAAGAAATCAATCATGCTTCAAGCAAGGATCGCCGCCGCTGTCACGGTATGCGCGGCGCTGCTATCGCCGGTTGCCGGCGCGCAGCCGTTTCCGGCGAAACCCGTGCGGCTCGTGATCGGCTTTGCTCCCGGCGGCGGCACGGACGTGCTCGCGCGCATGATCATGCAGCCCTTGAGCGAAGGACTGGGCCAGCCGGTTATTCCCGACAACCGCGCCGGCGCCGACGGCGTCATAGCGAGCGAAATCGTCGCCGGTGCCGCCGCGGACGGGTATACGCTGCTAATCACGTCGAGCAGCCACGCGATCAATCCGGGCATAGGCCGCAAGATGTCGTACGATACGCTGCGGGATTTCGCGGCGGTCACGCAAACGGCATCGCAGCAGATCATCCTGGTGGTGCATCCGTCGCTGCCCGTGAAATCCGTGCGGGAATTGATCGATTACGCCAGGGCCAAGCCCGCTGCCCTCAATTACGGCACCAGTTCAAATTCGGTGCAGTTGTCCATGGAGTTGTTCAAGTCCATGGTCGGCATCAGCATCACGCACATTCCGTACAAGGGGTCGGGCCCGATGCTGAACGACCTCCTGGGCGGTCAGATCCAGCTGACGTTCGGCGCTTCCGTGGCGACGCTGCCTCAGGTCAGGGCCGGCAAGCTGCGCGCGCTTGCCATCGGCGACTCCAAACGTTCGGCGCTCATGCCCGAACTGCCGACGGTTGCCGAGGCCGGTGTCCCGGGCTATCAGTCCGTCATCTGGTCGGGCATTCTCGCGCCGGCGCGCACGCCGCGGCCGGTAATCGACCGGTTGAACCAGCTGCTGGTGCGCGTCCTACAGCGGCCTGACATCAAGGAGCGGCTGGTCCAACTGGGCTCGGACCCCGTAGGCAGCACACCTGAGCAGTTCCATTCGTTTATCGGCAGCGAGATCGAGAAGTGGGGAAAAATTGCCAGGCTGGCCGGTGTCAAGGCTGAAGACTGAAGCCGTGCGGGCACGATGACAATGGAGACCGCAGACGCGGCGCCCGCAAGACTGACGCATGAGTTATGCGCGTATCTTGCAGGTTTGAAGTTCGACGATCTGCCGGCTGCCGTCGTGCACGAGGCGCGCCGCGGCGTGCTTGACTGGATGGGATGTGCGCAGGCCGGCAGTTCTCATCCTACGGTTCAGCGCATCATCGATTTGCTGCAGGACATTGGCGGGCGTCCCCGGGCCACGGTCTTTGGCCGCAATCTCAAGCTCGGTGTGCTGGACGCCCCCCTGGTAAACGGGCAGATGGCGCATGTTCTCGATTACGACGACACTTATATGGATGGTACCGTGTTGCACGCGAGCTCGCCGCTTCTGCCTGCGCTGTTTGCGCTGGCCGAAACAAACATCGTCGACGGCCGGCAGTTCATCGTGGCCTATGTTGCCGGCTTCGAAGTGGCGGCACGCGTTGCGCACGCCGCGCCGGGTCACCATGATAAAGGATGGCACCCGACCGGCACGCTCGGAACCATCGCTGCTGGGGTGGCGGCCGGCGTCCTGCTGGGATTGAACGCGCGGGAATTGACGTATACGACAGGTATCGCGGCCACACAAAGCGCGGGCTTGCAGCAGAACCGCGGCACGATGTGCAAGTCCTTTCATGCCGGCAGGGCCGCCGCCAGTGGCGTGCTGTCCGCCCTTATGGCAGCGCGCGGATTCGACAGTGCG
>JAIOOZ010000627.1 GCA_021414185.1 Betaproteobacteria bacterium | reverse complement strand
GATGATCGACAACTACGATTCCTTCACCTACAACCTGGTGCAGTACTTCGGCGAGCTTGAGCAGGAGGTCGCCGTTTACCGCAACGACGAGATCACGCTTGAAGAAGTTGCCGCGCTGAAACCGAGTCACGTGGTGATTTCTCCCGGCCCGTGCACGCCGAACGAGGCGGGGATTTCGGTGCCGCTGATCAAGGAGTTCGCCGGCAAGATTCCGATCCTCGGCGTTTGTCTCGGCCACCAGTCGATAGGCCAGGCGTTCGGCGGCAAGATCGTGCACGCGAAGCAGGTGATGCACGGCAAGACTTCCGCGATCCGCCACAAAGGCAACAGCGTGTTCCGCAATTTGCCGAATCCGCTGCAGGCGACGCGTTATCATTCGCTGGTGATCGAGCGCGCGAGCCTGCCGGATTGCCTCGAAGTGACGGCGTGGACCGACGACGATGAAATCATGGGGGTCAGGCACAAGACGCTGGCGGTCGAAGGCGTGCAGTTTCATCCGGAGGCCATCCTGACCGAGAGCGGCCACGCGCTGCTTGCCAATTTTTTGCAGGGGGGGAGAGCATGACGCCACAGGCAGCGCTGACGCGCATCATCGAGCATCGCGAAATCTTTCACGAGGAAATGCTGCTGCTGATGCGGCAGATCATGAGCGGCGAAGTGTCGCCGGTATTGATCGCCGCGATCATCGCCGGCCTGCGCGTGAAGAAGGAGACCGTCGGCGAAATTGCCGCCGCGGCCCAGGTGATGCGGGAATTCGCGACCAAGGTGCCGGTCGGCGGCGACGACAAACTGGTGGATACCTGCGGCACCGGCGGCGATGCCGCGCACAGCTTCAACATTTCCACTGCGGCCGCGTTCGTCGCTGCGGCGGCGGGCGCGAAAGTCGCGAAGCACGGCGGGCGTTCGGTATCGAGCAAGTCCGGCAGCGCCGACGTACTTGAGGCGCTCGGCGCCAACATCAATCTCAAGCCCGACGAAGTCGCGAAGTCGATCAACGAAACCGGCGTCGGTTTCATGTTCGCGCCCAATCATCACAGCGCGATGAAACACGCGGCGCCGGTGCGCAAGGAACTCGGCGTGCGCACCATCTTCAACATTCTGGGGCCGCTGACCAATCCGGCGGGCGCCAAGAACCAGGTGATGGGCGTGTTTCATCCCGATCTCGTCGGCATCCAGGCGCACGTGCTGCAGCGCCTCGGCAGCCGGCACGTGATGGTGGTGCACGGGCTCGAAAGCCTCGACGAGATTTCCATCGCCGGCCCGACCATGATCGGCGAACTGAAAAATAACGAGGTGCGCGAATTTCAGATCAAGCCCGCGGATTTCGGCCTCGATACCCATGAATCCGCCGCCATCAAGGTCGACAGCCCCGAGCAATCCAAGGCGATGCTGCTGGCCGCCCTCGAAAACAAAGAGGGCGCCGCTCGCGACATCGTCGCACTTAACGCCGGCGCCAGTATTTACGTCGCGGGGCTGGCCGATACGCACGCCGGCGGCGTCAGGATAGCGCTCGCGCTGATGGCGAGCGGAGCCGCGCGCAAGAAGCTCGATCAGTTCGTCGCGTTTACGCGCGCGCCGCGCTAGCGGCAATCACACCATGGCTGCAGCAACCGAGTTTGAGCCCGCGGGCGGTCGCACGGAATCCGGTGCGCTCGGACCTTTGCTGAGGAGCAACGGTTTCGATCTCGCCTTCAATATGCTCAACATCGGCGCAGTGCCGCTGCCGGGCGCGGAGGAACCGTTCTGGCAGTTGCTCGATGTATTTCCTGCGTCGAGCCTGTCCGGCGTCGAGCTCGACCCGAAATTGTGCGATGAGCTGAACAGCAAGGCGCATGCGCGCGTGCGCTACTATCCCGCTGCCATCGGCAAGACCGCGGAGAAGCGCCCGCTGTACGAAACCGCGCACCCGATGTGCTCGTCGCTGTATCCGCCCGACGAGCGCTATGCGGACCTGTTCGGCATGCTTGATGTCATGCGTCTCAAAACCAAAAGTGAAATCACCACCGTCAGCCTCGATGAGTTCGCGCGTACCAACGCGCTTGAGCCGCTCGATTTCATCAAGATCGATGTGCAGGGCGCGGAGCTCGAGATATTCGAAGGCGGCCTGGAGGCCATGCGCAACGTGCTGTTCATCGTTTGCGAAGTCGAGTTCGTGCCGCTTTACCGCGGCCAGCCGCTATTCGGCGACGTCGATGCCTGCCTGCGCAAGCGCGGCATGATGCTGCAGAAATTCCTCGGCATGGCGGGCCGCGTGATGAAGCCGCTCACCATGCAGGGCAGCGCCGACTATCCCGCGCAATTCATGTGGACCGATGCCGTGTTCGTGCGCGACCTGCTCGATCTCGCGCCGCTCGCCGACGAGCAGTTGTTGAAGCTCGCGGTGCTGCTCGATATTTACGACAGCAAGGATGCCGCGTTGCACGTGCTGCGGCGTTACGACGCCGCGCAGGGCGACGACTTGGGCGATATATATCTGCAACAACTGACCGAGCGCGGACCGTGGGCAAGTTCGCCCGCCCGCCGCGCGGAGAAAACCTGAATCCATGTCCGACATTCTGCAACGCATAGTCGCGGTCAAGGCGCGGGAAATCGCTGCCGCCAAAGTCGCGCGTCCGTTGCCGGCGCTGCGCGCTGCCGCGGTTGCTGCTGCGGTACCGCGCGATTTCACCGGCGCGCTGCGCGCTAAAGTCGCCGCCGGCGCGCCGGCCGTCATCGCCGAAATCAAGAAGGCGAGTCCGAGCCGCGGCGTGCTGCGCGAAAATTTCGATCCGGCGGCGATTGCGGCCAGCTACGCGCAGCACGGCGCGGCCTGCCTCTCGGTGCTCACCGACGAGCAGTTTTTCCAGGGCAGCGCCGAATACCTGCAGCAGGCGCGCGCCGCGTGCGAACTGCCGGTGCTGCGCAAGGATTTCATGCTCGAGCCCTACCAGGTCTATGAAGCGCGCGCGATGGGCGCCGACTGCATACTGCTGATCGTCGCCATACTGAAGATCAACCGCATGCGCGAACTTGAAGCGGCCGCGGCCGACCTCGGCATGTCGGTGCTGGTCGAAGTGCACGACGCGGAAGAACTCGAGCGCGCGCTGCTGCTCGAAACGCCGCTGATCGGCATCAACAACCGCAACCTGCGCACGTTTGAAACGCGGCTGGAGGTCACGCTGGGGCTGCTCGAAAAAATTCCTGCCGGCCGCGTCGTCGTCACGGAAAGCGGCATACTCAAGCCCGCCGATGTGAGCTTGATGCGCGAGCACAAGGTCGATTGCTTTCTGGTCGGCGAGGCGTTCATGCGCGCGGAAGATCCCGGCGTAGAACTTGCGCGCCTCTTCGGCACAACGTGATATAAAGATTCCATGCTCGACCTCGACCGTCTCATCACCGCTTTCGACAACGGACTGCGCACGCTGCTCGCTCCCGCGCACAGTGCGCGGCCGGTGCCGGGCGACGCCGTTGCCGAAGCGGCTATGACCGAACCCGAGCGCGAGCTCGCCGGCGCGCTGATGCGCGTCAATCACACCGGCGAAATCTGCGCGCAGGCGCTCTACCAGGGACAAGCGCTGACCGCACGCGATGAACAAGCGCGCGCCGCGCTGGAACAGGCCGCCGCCGAAGAAGCCGATCACCTGGCGTGGACTGCGCAACGCATAACCGAGCTCGGCGGACGCGCGAGTTTCCTCAATCCGCTGTGGTATGCGGGGTCGTTCGCGCTCGGCGCCGCCGCGGGCTTGTTGGGCGACAAGTGGAACCTCGGGTTTCTCGCCGAAACCGAACGCCAGGTCGAAGGCCATCTGGCCGGCCATCTCGATCGCCTGCCGGCGCAGGATGAAAAAAGCCGCGCGATAGTCGGCGCGATGAAAGACGACGAAGCGCGCCACGCGAATACCGCCGTCGATCACGGCGCCGCCGAATTGCCCGAGCCGGTCAGGCAAGCGATGAAACTAGGCTCGCGCGTGATGACGCGCACCGCGTTCTGGATCTGAAGGCCATGCGCCTCGATTGATAATTTGAAGTTACAATATGAGGGGTATCTCCCTTCATATTCCCTACTCAGGGCCTGTTTCAGATGATTCCGAAACAGGCTCTTATTATTAGCTCCGACATGAAACGCACAGAAGCATTAAAAAAACTGCTCGCCGAGCGCATCGTCATCCTCGACGGCGCGATGGGCACCATGATCCAGGGCTACAAGCTGGATGAAGCGGGCTATCGCGGCGAGCGCTTCAAGGATTTCACGCGCGACCTCAAAGGCAACAACGATCTGTTGACGCTGACGCAGCCGGCGATCATCAGCGAGATCCATGCCCAGTATTTCGCGGCCGGCGCCGACGTGGTCGAGACCAATACGTTCAACTCCACGCGCATCGCGCAGGCCGATTACGGCATGGAGGACCTCGTCCACGAACTGAACTTCGAAGCCGCAAAGCTTGCGCGCGCGGTGGCCGATGAAGTCGAGAAGAAGGACGGCAGGCCGTGCTTTGTCGCCGGCGCGCTGGGGCCGACCAACCGCACGGCGTCGATTTCCCCTGACGTCAACGATCCGGGGTATCGCAACACATCGTACGATGAACTCGTCACCACCTACACCGAGGCCATACACGGCCTGGTCGAAGGCGGCGTCGATCTCCTGCTGGTCGAAACCATATTCGACACGCTGAACGGGAAGGCCGCGTTGTTCGCGATCGACCAGTATTTCGAAGATCACAACATCAAGCTGCCGATCATCATCTCCGGCACCATCACGGATGCATCCGGCCGCACGCTGTCGGGCCAGACCACCGAGGCATTCTGGAATTCCGTGCGCCATGCGCAGCCGCTCGCCATCGGGTTGAACTGCGCGCTCGGCGCGCAATTGATGCGGCCGTACATCGAAGAGCTGTCGAACGTTGCCGACACCCATGTGTCCGCTTATCCGAATGCCGGCCTGCCCAATCCGCTGGCCGAAACCGGCTACGACGAAACGCCCGAGTACACCGCGAGCCTGATCAAGGAATTCGCGCAAAGCGGCTTCGTCAACGTTGTCGGCGGCTGCTGCGGCACCACGCCCGCGCACATCAAGGCGATTGCCGACGCGGTGCGCGGCGTGCCGACGCGCAAGGTGCCGGTGATCGAAAAGCGCACGCGCCTGTCGGGCCTCGAGCCGCTCAACATCGGCGACGACTCGCTGTTTGTCAACGTCGGCGAGCGCACCAACGTCACGGGTTCGAAAGCATTTGCACGCCTGATTCTTGCTGGTGACTACACCGAAGCGCTGTCGGTGGCGCGCCAGCAGGTCGAAAACGGCGCGCAGGTGATCGACATCAACATGGACGAGGCGATGCTCGACTCGAAGGCCGCGATGACGACCTTCCTCAACCTGATAGCGTCCGAGCCCGACATA
>JAIOOZ010000626.1 GCA_021414185.1 Betaproteobacteria bacterium | reverse complement strand
AATCGAAGGGAAAGCAATGAGCGACGTGATTCTTGTGGAAGGGATTTGCAAGACCTACAAGGGGGGCTGGCGCACGCAGCCGAAACTGGCGCTCGATCAGGTTTCACTGGCCGTGTCGACCGGCGAAACCTTCGGCTTCGTCGGGCCGAACGGCGCGGGCAAGAGCACGCTGATCAAGATCCTGATCGGCGTGATGCAGTCGTCATCAGGCAGGGCCAGCCTGCACGGCCGTGATGTCGCCGACCCGGCTTCGCGACTGGGCCTCGGTTTCGTGCCCGAGAATCCGAGCCTGCAGGACTACCTGACGCCCTATGAAATTGTGCTCATGGGTTTGCGCCTGCACCAGACGCGGGTCGATGACGAACGCAAGCATTGCATGGAATGGCTGGCCCGCTTCAGCCTGGCTTCGGTTGCGGACAATCCGGTGCGCGGTTTCTCCAAGGGCATGCTGCAGCGGACCGCACTGGCCCATGCGCTGGCCATCAAGCCGCGTTTGCTGATACTGGATGAGCCTCTCTCCGGACTCGATCCCATCGGCCGCCGCGACGTGGTCGACATCCTTTCCGAATACCGCGGGCAGGGCGGCACGATCTTCCTGACCTCGCACGTGCTGCACGACGTAGAGCGCCTGGCGGATCGCTTCGGCCTGATTCATCAAGGCAAACTGCTCGCCATCCAGTCGCCCAACGACGTGGTGGCGGGCGAGGAATACGTTACGGTGCGTTGCCTGGGCCAGAATCCGTTTCAGGGCTTTGTCGCGGAAAGCGGCGGGCGCTGGGTCGGCGAAGTCAAACGCGAAGAACTCTGGGCCACGCTCGATGCGCTGCGGGCGGCCGGCCACCAGATCATCGAGATCAAGCCGACGCTGTCGCTGGAAAGCGCCTTCTTCCGTCTGCTCGAGCCCGCCGACCGGACACCCGCCGCCGCGTCCTGAACCTGTCCGGCGTCATTTCGCCTGCAGTTTCCTTCTCTCGGCCTGTGTCGGCACCGGGCTGGGCGTGCGCAGCAAGGTCACCAGCAGGGGCTGACCCAGGCGGCCGACATAGTGCCCCGGCAGCCCGCCTTTCTGGCTGTCGATGAAGGTCCGGGTGTAGTCCGCCGGAATTCGCTTCAGGGCCGCCGCCCGCCACAGTTCGTTGAAGGCGGTCGGAACGCCGATCAGGAGAACGGCGATCAGCATGCCGTGGCGGCGCGACAGGAACTGGCTTCCGTCGATCAGCACGCGCAGGCAGAGAATGCACAGGAACACCAGCGGCGGCGTCGAAACGCGCAGCAGCAGGTCGTTCGACGGCCCGTAGAAAGCGAAGGGCAGCGCGAGCAGCATCGCGATGGACAGCGCGGCGATGCCGAGCGAATGGCGCAGCAGCGGCACCAGCACGAGGCTGAGGACGCCGAATTCCATGAGGACGAAGACCAGGTAGCTTGCAAGCAATTCCTGGCCGCCATCCTGCGCCTGGCTGATGCCCTCCTGCAGGACGTTGCGCACCGGAATCGCGTCGATGTCGAGGGTCAGCAGGCGCAGGAACAGGCCACCCACCAGCAGGCCGACGGCGATGGCGAGCGCCGGCAGCCGGCCGAAACCCTCGCGTGACCGGAAGCGATCGACCGCCAGCAGCAGCAGGAAAGGGGCCATGGCCGGCAGGGCGAAGGGGGTCACGAGCGGGAGCACCGGCAACAGCAGGCACAGGTAGGGGACGAAATCAGCGTGCTTCCAGTGCCGGTAGAACAGCGCCGCCGACATCCAGAGGGCCA
>JAIOOZ010000027.1 GCA_021414185.1 Betaproteobacteria bacterium | reverse complement strand
GCGGCATGCGCCGCAATTGCGCTCGCCGGCTGTGCCGGCGTAAGCACGCGCGATCAACCATCGGCGCCCGCCGCACGCGCCCCCGATGCCGCGACGGCGACCGCGCCAACACCACCGCCAACCCGCCCCCCCGCGCCGAAGGGCGGCGGCTACTATCTGAACGACGGCCCCGGCGACAATCCGCCCGCGAATATCGATCAGATCCCGGATGCAGTGCCGCGCGCGGAGCCGCTGCGTCCCGCCAACATGCGGCCGTACACGGTGATGGGACAAACCTACACGCCAATGACACGGCTAGCCCCCTACAAGGAACGCGGCATCGCCAGCTGGTACGGGCGGCGTTATCACGACCAGAAAACCTCCTCCGGCGAAATCTACGACATGTACGGCATGACCGCGGCGCACACCGTGTTGCCGATTCCGAGCTATGCGCGCGTGACCAATCTCGCCAACAACAAATCGATCGTCGTGCGCATCAACGACCGCGGGCCGTTTCATTCCGACCGCCTGATCGATTTGTCGTACACCGCAGCCTACAAGCTCGGCGTGCTCGGTGGGGGCAAAGCAATGGTCGAAGTGGAAACCATCATTCCCGGCACAAGCACACCGGCCGCGCCTGCTGTCGTCGAGGTGCCGGCTCCAGTGACGCCAGCGCCGGTCCCTCCCACTGCGACTGCCACACCTTTGCCGCCGACCACACCGTCGATCGCCACACCATTGCCAGCCGCAGAACCGGTAGTAACACCGCCCGCCAAACCGGAAGCTACCCCGGTGGTTGCCGTGACCGCCGAACAGAAAGGCCTGTTCCTGCAGCTCGCCGCATTTGGTTCGCAGGACAACGCGGACAATTATCTTGCGCGCCTGCGCGGGCAAATCGACTGGCTGGCGCCCGCACTGCACGTTTATCGGAAGGACGGTCTCTATCGCGTGCACGCCGGCCCGTATAACAACCAGGCCGATGCGCGCGCCGCAGCCGACCGCATCAGCCAGGCGCTCGGCATCAAGCCGATGGTGCTTACCCGCTAGTCGGCATCACAGCGCGAACTTCAGCTCGACCACCACCGTGCGCTGCGGGAACGGGTGGAACAAAAAGTATTTGTGGTTGAACAGGTTCTCTACTCCCAGCGCCGCGCTCAATTGTTTGTGAAACTGGTAGCGCACGCGCGCATCCACCACAAAGTAATGATCGAACCCCTGATAGGTATTCGGGTTGATGTCGGTATTGTCGACGGTGGCCCAGACGCGCGCGCTGTAACGCGCCGCCAAAGTGCTCGACCAGTGTTCGTCATGGCGATAAGTCGCGACCGCAGTCGCCTTGAAACGCGGGATGTTGGGTGTGAATTTTCCCGTAACGTCGGCCAGCACATTGGCAATGTTTCTGAAGTTGGGATCAGACAGGATTTTCGAATCCACAAACGTCATGCTGCCCGACAGGTCGAGCCCGCGAATCAGCGCGTCGCCTTTCTCCGCGACAAGTTCGACGCCGCGCGAGCGTATGCGGTCGATGTTTTGCGTGGAGGAGGCAATCAAGGTGCTGCCGGGGATGGTCGAATTCTGCGCAATCAGCGCATCGCTGAGATTCTCCTGGAACAGGGATACACGCACCCGGCTGTTCTCGACTGCACGTTCCACAGCCAGTTCGCCGGAATACGCGCGCTCAGGCCGCAGGCTGGGATTGGGCGTGACGATGGTGGCGCCGCTGTTAACCGCCTGGTACAGCTCCGTTACCGTCGGAAACCGGTACGCGGTGCCATAAGAAGCGGTCACCCGCCAATCCCGGTTCGCTTCCCAAGCGAGCGACGCCTTGGGCGAAAACTTGGAAGAATCCAGGCCGGGTTGAATGCGCGTCGAACTCGATGCCGCGTTGGTGGCGTAATTGAAGCCGTCGCGGGCGCGCCAGTATTCCTGGCGCCCGCCCAGCGTGAGCTTCCATTGCGGCGCAAAACGCCATGCGTCCTGTATCCAGATTGCATGGGTGCTGGTCTTGCCCTGCGATTGCGCAGTGGTTGCCGCCGCGCCGCCCGATATCCAGTCTGCGGTGGTGGAAGTGTTGCTGGCGAGTGTATAGCGATCGGTGTGCAAGCCGAAACTGAGTTGGTGCGCTCCTTTGGTGCCCTGCGGCCTCCAATTGCCTTTCAGGTCCGCGGTATACCACCCCGTGCCATCAAGGGATTGCAAGGTCCCCGCACCGCCGTTCACGGCACCGGGTAGCGCGTTGGCCGACGCTGCATTGCCGGCGAATGCGGCGAAGCCGGGGAAGCGTGTCGTGTCGAGACCGAAGCGCGTGCTGCTGACAACAGCCTCCCAGTCCCACTCGCGCTGCATGCTTGACTTCAGCGACACACTTTGCGCCGTGTGCTCCTGCGCCACGTTGTAGATCCCGCTGGCGCTGGAAAAGGCAGTGGCTCCGATCGCGCCGCCACCGGTAAAGCGGAAACCGCCGATGTTGAGGTCAGCGCCTGAAAACACCGGATTGCCAGCGGCATCGCGCAGATAGGTTTCCACCCTCGATTTGGCCGCGTTCTGAAAAAACCCTATCGAGTAAGCGGCGCGCCACTCAGCATTAAAATCGTACGCGACCTTGGCCTTGAGCGTCTCCTGCTGTTTGCGCTCGATGCCGCCCGCACCGATTACCGCGATATTGCGGCCCAGCCTGTCCTTGTCGAGGATTCCACCGGTGGTGGGCGCGCCCGCCGCACTGGGCGTAGTAGCCAGCGCGGTAATGATGGCGAGCGGTTGCGTCTGGCTGTCGAGATGATTGGCGCTCAGCCACCACGACAGGTCTCCCGTGCGATTGCCCAGAATGCCGCTGTACTGTTTGGAATTGTAGGTATTGCTGGTGCCGTAAAGACTGTAGCCCTGCGACGCACCCTGCACTTTCGCGCCGGCCTCCAACTTCTGCGGCATGCGGGTGGTGATTTCAACCACCGCGCCCATGGAGTTGCCGGGATACGCGGCAGAGAACGGCCCGTACATGACGTCGATGCGCTCGATTTCCTCCGGCGAAACCAGCGCCCAGCGCGGCGATGCGGAACCATTGTTATTGCCGATCAGCGACGACAACAGAAAGCCATCCGCGTAAATCAGGCTGCGCGCGCTTTGTCCCAGCCCGGAAGTACGCGTCGCCAGCGGCGCCTGCTGGTCGCCGAAATTACGCTTGCGCACGATCAGGCTGGGCAGGTACTTCAACGCGTCTTCGGTATTCATGACGTTGATGGTTTCCGCCATCTGCGCCCGCGTGACGCTTTCGGTGGTCGCGGGCAACTGATATTTTTACTCCCCGCTTCCGCGGCCGGCATGTGCCGGCGTGAACAACCGCGGGCAACTTCGCGCACGAAGTTGCCGCCCGACTATTTCAGGTCAGGGGCGGGCGGGCCGCGGGGAGCGGCGGAGAGATGGGAAAAAGACGTGCCGCCGGAGGTCCCGGCCAGCACTGCGGCAAAAGTGGAAATGATGCGTTCGAAACCAGCGGCCGGCGCCTGCACGAGTCCCGGCGTGTGGTCGCTGACACCGAGACAAAACGGGCAATGCGGCAGGGAACTGCTGGCAGGGATTTGCTTCGCCGGCGATTGTTGCGCGGCCTGCGATGCCTTGTTGGTCGTGCAGATCGTCGCCTGGATATCGACCGGCGCAGCGTTCGCCAGCAACGGCCACAGCGCGTTGAACGCGATGCCGAAAATTGCCAACCACGTGACGATGCGGCGATTCATATGCCGGGCATTGTAGGACAAATTTCCGCGACGGTCATCCGTCGTCTCTCACACCACGTGGTCGGGCGCCAGCGCGCAGGGATTCGCGGAGGTCCCCGTTTCGATCTGTATGGTGACGTGGCCGATGCCGAATTCATGCTCGATGTGATGCACGACATCGGCAAAAAAATCATCTCCCGGATGGCCCGCGGGCATCACCAGATGCGCCGTCAACGCGGTTTCCGTCGTGCTCATCGCCCAGATATGCAGGTCGTGCACTTCGCAAACACCTTGCAGGCCGCACAGATAATTTCTAAAAGTCCCCAGGTGCCCGCGAAAATGATGGCGACGATCAGCAAACTAACCGCGGGATCGAGCCACGACCACCCCGTGAACAATATGCCGGCGCCGGCAATGGCAACGCCGAGCGACACGCCGGCGTCCGCGGCCATGTGCAGATAAGCGCCGCGCACGTTGAGATCGTGCTTGCGGTCCGCCATGAAAAGCCACGCTGTGCCGCCGTTGATGAGTATCCCGGCGAGCGCCACCCATATCATCAGGGTTTCGTTCGGTGCGCCGGGATTTTTGAAACGCAGCACGGCCTCCCAGGCAATACCGCCCGTCACGACGAGCAGCAGCATCGCATTGCCGAGCGCCGCCAGGATGGTGGAGCCGCGATACCCGTATGTGAAGCGCGCCGACGGCGGCCGCAGCGCAAGTGCCGAAGCGCCCCACGCAAGCACGAGGCCGACAACATCGCTCAAGTTATGCATGGCATCCGCCACCAGCGCGAGCGAGTTGGCCATCAGGCCGCAGACCACTTCCGCGACCACGAACGCGAGATTCAGCGCGATGCCGATCGCGAACGCGCGGCCCAACCGCGCCCCTGGCGCCGGATGATCGTGCGCGTGATGATGATGAGCGTGGGAATGGGTGTGCATGCGTCTACCGGCGTGAGCTGATACCGGTTCACTCTATATTGAAGCGCGGCCCAATGCCACCCCCGCCGGCCGCGGCCAGCCAGGAAATTTTTCGTCCGCCGATTAGCGGTAGCGGCTCGCGCGCGGCGTGAAAGCGAAAACGATCACCGCCAGCGCCGTCATTACCCAGACGATGGCAGGACCCGACGGCCAATCAGTAAGCGCCGACACCAGCAGACCCAGCGCATAGCCCGCCGCGCTTAGCACATAGCTTGTGACGAGGCGCCCTTTCACCATGCGCCGCGTCGCTAGTGCCGGCACGATCAGCGTGGTGAACACGAGATACAAGCCGACCAGTTGCACCGACACCGTGACGGCGCACGCGAACAGCACATAAAAGCCCGTGCGTCCCATACGCTCGCCGAGCGCGAACCACGCCAGCAGAATCACGGCATAGGCCGCCGCCACCAGCGGCAGGCGCGCGGAATCTACCCATAAGATCTGGCCGACCAGCAGATCCTTGAGGTGCTCGGCGCCATGCGGATTGCTCGCAAGCAAGATCAGCGCGCCGCTGGCGGCAAGTATGAAAGTCACGCCTATCATCGCTTCCTGCACTTCGGGCCAGCGCTTCTCGGTCCACGTCAGCAGCAAAGCGCCGCACAGCGCGGCGCTCAACGCAGCGGCCTGCACCGCCCAGCCCTGCGGCTCGAAACCTGCCCAGTCTGCAGCGATCACGCCTAGGCCCGCGATCTGCGCGATGGCAAGATCGATGAACACTATGCCGCGGCTCAGGACTTGCGCACCTAGCGGCACATGCGTCGCGGTCACGAGCAGGCCCGCGATCAACGCGGGCCACAGGATGCTTAATTCAAGCGCCGTCATTTGACGACCGCCAACAGCCGCGCCAGAGTATCGTCGAACAAACTGAACAGGTCTTTTGCCTTGTCGGTGCCGCCGACCGTAAAAGGCAAAGTCACCACCGGAATTTTAGCGCTCCCCGACAACCATTCCGCGGCGCGTGGATCGTTATAGGCTGAGCGGACGACGGCTTTGGCTGGATCCTTCGCAAGTCGCACGAGCAATTCGCTCATGTGCGAAGTGGTCGGCGGCAAGCCGGGTTTGGGTTCGAGGCTGCCGACTTCGCGGATGCCCAGCCATGCATTCAGATAAGTCATGTTTTTGTGGTACCCGACGACCGCCATGCCCCGGAGCGGCGCCGCGTCTTTTTCCCAGCGTGCGAGCGCTTGTTGCCAACGCTCGCTGAAGGATTTGGCGCGCGCCCTGTAATACTCCGCTTCGCCTGGATCCAGCCGGATCATGCGCTCGGAGAGTGCGGTAGCGATTTTCCCGATGTTGCGCGGGTCCAAATGCACGTGCGGGTTGCCCTGCGGATGCACGTCGCCCATCGCGCGGTCCAGCCGCTCGGGTATCTCCAGCATCAAAACCTGCGGCGCTGCCTCGAAATATCCGGGTTGACCACGCTGTATCTTCGCGTTGCCGGCCTGCGTTTGCAGCAACGGCACCCACCCAATCTCGAGCTCGGCGCCGGTGCATACCATCAAATCGGCGCTGCGCGCGCGCGCAATCAGGCTGGGCCGCGCTTCGATATGATGCGGGTCCTGCAGCGCGGTCGTCGCCACATAGACGCTCACCTTGTCGCCGCCCAACTCCTTGCTCAACGCACCCCACTCAGGTTCGCACGCCATGACGTTGAGTCCCGCCAGCGCCGGTTGAGCTGCGATCCAGCCCGCGGCGAGCAAAATCAATTTCAACCAGTTGTTCATGGCAGTATCCTTTTCATGTCGGGCAGGCATCAGAACTTGTGCGCGCCATGCGCACCCAGGCTGTAGATGTATTGGACGAAGACCTGGTTGTCGGTCACCCCGAACCGCGATTTATCGGATGCGAACTGCAGCCGGATGCGGCTGAATTCGCTCGGGTTCCAGTCGAGCATCAACGTATTGCGTGTCGGGCTGTTGTTGGCAAGCACCGGGAAGTCCGCGGCAACCGGCCCCAGCCCGTTGCTGACGATGCCGTTGTTCACGGTGCCGAAGCGCAGCGCGTCATAGCGGTAACCGACGCGCCATTGCGGATAAAACTGCCACACCGCCTGCGCGTACCATCCCGACTGTTTTGTGTTGAAAGTGCTGGCAACCGGACCGCCGAACAGGTTCGACCCCGCCGTATCGTCATAGATGAGCGAACCGTCCTGCTTCCGCTGGAAATACTCGCCTTGCAGCTTGAAGTTCCGGTAGGTCGCGTTACCGTTTGGCGACCATTTCAGCACGCCATTGACACCCATGATTTTCGCGTTGCCGGTGAAGGTATTGGTGACCGCGCCCCCCACCGAATCCATGTCGGTATATGCGCGCCCATTCGGCGACGCACTAAGATACGACATGCCGGCGCGCCAGGCGGTGCTGGTGCCGATGTCGCCGCCCAGATTGGCAAACAACGCGCTGCCGCCGATGCCGTTCTTGTTGCGGTCGCTCCCCGGGAACCCGTCGCCGGCGCTGATTTCGGCACCGAGCTCAACCAGGAGATCCGTCGGCGCTATCCATTTCAACTGCAGCCCGTCCTGCTTCAATTTGTTGCCGAGAAATGCCTTGTACACCAGCGGCGCGTCCTGGAAATCCCACGCGTGCTGATGCTGTTCGTTCAGATAGCCGATGCCGGAGAAAAAGCGCCCCCCTTTGAGCCCGAAGCCCCGCGGCAGCGCGAGCGTCTGAAAATACGCCTCTTCGGCCTCGATTCCGCCCTCGGGCGCAATCGCCAGAATTGCCACTCCACGAAAATAATGATCGATATTGGCGGTGATATTCAGCTCGGTCTCGGCTAGGCCGAAGCTGCGCTTGGGCGGCCCCACTTCGCCGCCGGTCGGCACATAACCCGTGATCTGATACTGGTTCGGATCCTGCGACGTTTTGGCGAACGTACCCTGCAAAATCAGCGACACCGCCGGATTGAACGCGCTCTCGCTGGATCGGTTCGTCCCCAACGATGCCGTGGTTTCGGCTTTCGCCGAATTTTGTTCGGCCTTGGTCGCGGTGGTTTCCGCTTTTGTCGCGGCGGCTTCTGCCTTGCCAGCTTTGCTTTCAGCTTCGGACAGCCGTTTTTCCAGAGTCTGGATGCG
>JAIOOZ010000026.1 GCA_021414185.1 Betaproteobacteria bacterium | reverse complement strand
GATGCGGCAGCACCAGCGGCGAACCCTTCAACGAGACAGTCGACGAGCGTCATCGCGCCGTTTGCGCTGCCCGCGGAGCGAGACGCCTGCACTGCATCGCCCGGCACGAAGGCGGCAAGTTTTTCGTCGTAGCGCAATTTGCCTTTGGCCTGCGAGTGCAGATGCACCGCGGGACTCCAGCCGCCCGACATGCAGACCAGATCGCATTCCATGGTCATAACCGAACCGCCCGCGTTGCCTTCGTCGTCAATATCGGAGACTTCAACCGCAGTCACGTGGCGTCCGCCAAGCACGCGCCGCACCGCGCCGCCGAAGCGGTATTCAATGCCGGCTTGCTGCGCGAGCTGTGGTCCGCGTCCGAGAGACCCGCGGCGCGCATCGATGATGGTCGCGATGTGTATCCCGCTCGCTTTCATGTCGAGTGCCGCGGTATAGGCGGTGTCGTTGTTGGTGAATATCACGGCGCGCGTTCCCGGCTTGACGCCGTAGCGGTTGGCGTAAGTGCGCGCGGCGGAAGCCAGCATCACGCCCGGCAGGTCGTTGTTGGCAAACACCAGCGGACGCTCCAGCGCGCCGGCGGCCAGCACCACTTGTTTGGCGCGGACTTTCCACAAGCGTTGTGCCGGCGCGTGCGGCCCTGCTTGCGGCGCGCGCTCGTTGATGGCCAATGCGTTGTGGTCGAAATAGCCGAATACCGTGCTGCGGGGGAGCAAGGTGACGTCCGGCAGCGCGCGCAGTTCCGTCAGCGTGCGCCTGACCCAGTTCAACGCGGGTTCGCCGTCGATGTCGGCGCGCTCGGCGAGCAGGCTGCCGCCGAATTCGCTGCTCTCGTCGGCGATGATGACGCGCGCGCCGTTGCGCGCGGCTGCCAGCGCCGCGGCGAGCCCCGCCGGGCCGCCGCCGGCAACCAGCACGTCGCAATGTGCATAGCGATGCGCGTAGTTATCGGGGTCCGGCATCGTCGGTGCGCGGCCCATGCCGGCAACGCGGCGGATGAGGCCTTCGTAAGTCATCCACAGCGAGGGCGGCCACATGAAAGTCTTGTAATAGAAACCCGCCGGCAGCAGGCGCGACAGCAGGTTGTTGATGCTGCCGATATCGAACTGCACCGACGGCCAGCAGTTCTGGCTTGCCGCGACGAGTCCTTCATACAACTCGATTTGCGTCGAACGCATATTCGGTTCGGTGCGCGCGCCGGTTTCGAGTTGCACCATGGCGTTGGGCTCGTCGGCGCCCGCGCATACGATGCCGCGCGGCCGGTGGTATTTGAAGCTGCGGCCGATGAGCCGCACGCCGTTGGCGAGCAGCGCCGATGCCAGGGTGTCGCCTGCATAGCCCGTCAGGTGCCGGCCGTTGAAGGTGAAGTTCAGCGGGCGGTTGCGGTCGACCAGGCCGCCGGCGGCTAGCCGAAAGGGTTGGGAACTCATATTAAAAATTTCAAACCGAAATTCGCCACAGAGGACACAGAGGGCACAGAGGAAAAGCAAACCAGAATTTCATTTTCGCTACTTGTTTTTATGAATTTCTCTGTGCTCTCTGCATTGGATTTTGATCTTGGTTTAACTTCATTTGGGCAGACCCGTTGCCATGACGTCATGCGTGTAAGTGTTGCGGCGGACTTCGATCCAGCGCCGGCAGCCGGACGAGTGTTGCCACAGTTCATCGTGCTCGCCGCGCGGGTTGTCGCGCAGATACACGTAATCGGCCCATTGCTCGTCCGTCAGCGCCTCGGGGTTGGCCGGACGCCGCACGTTGGCGTCGCCGCCGTAGGTGAATTCGGTCGCGTCGCGCGGACCGCAGTGTGGGCAAGTGATTAAAAGCATGAGAGGCGAGAGGCGAGAGGCGATAGGAGTGGGACACCCGGGAGCAAGGCGCAGTAACGATGAGCAGGAGCGAATCTCTCCTCTCTCCTCTCGCCTTTCGCCTCACGCGTCATCAATGCACCCATGGATATGGCCCGCCGCCTTTTTCGTCTATGGTCTTGCCGAGCGCAAAGCGGTCGAGCGTGAAAGCAGCGTTGAGCGCGTGGGGCGCATCGTTCGCGATGGTGTGCGCGAAGCACCAGCCGGAAGCGGGTGTCGCTTTGAAGCCGCCGTAGCACCAGCCGCAGTTGAGATAAAGATTGGCGAGCGGCGATTTGCCGATGATGGGGCTGCCGTCCATGCTCATGTCCATGACGCCGCCCCAGGTGCGCATCATGCGCAGACGGCTGAACGACGGAAACAGCGCCAGCATCGATTGCACGTCATGCTCGAGCGCCGGCAGGTTGCTGCGCTGGCCGTACGAGTTGTAGCCGTCGATGTCGCCGCCCAGCACGAGTTCGCCTTTGTCCGACTGGCTGATGTAGAAGTGCACTGCGCCCGACGTGACG
>JAIOOZ010000025.1 GCA_021414185.1 Betaproteobacteria bacterium | reverse complement strand
CGACAACCGCGCGGGCGCCAACGGCAACATCGGCGTCGAGCTCGCGGCCAGGGCAAAGCCGGACGGCTATACGCTGCTCGTTTCGCCGGCGAACATCGCAATCAGCGTGCCGCTCTACAACAAGAAGCTCGGCTACGATCTGTTCAAAGACCTGACGCCCATCACGCTGCTCGCCACCAGCCCGTACATATTGGTCACGGCACCGACCCTGCCCGTCAAATCCGTCGCCGACCTCATCGCGCTGGCGCGCAAAAGGCCGGAGCAGGTCATCATGGCTTCGTCGGGTACCGGCAGTGCCGGACACCTGGCGGGTGAACTCCTGCAAAATGCCGCCGGCATCAAGATGACGCATGTGCCGTACAAAGGACAGGTTGTCGCAATGATCGACGTCATGAGCGGCCAATGCTCAATGATCTTCGCCACGGTGACCACCGTCACGCCCCATCTCACCGACGGCCGCATCAAGGTGCTCGCCGTCGCCACTGCGAAGCGCTCCGCGATCCTGCCCAATGTGCCGACGATCGCGGAATCCGGTTACCCGGGATTCAATATCGGCGCATGGCACGGCTTCTTCACGCCTGCGGGCACGCCGCCCGAGATCAACGCGAAGCTGCACGAAGAGCTCATGCGCTTCGTGAAATCGCCGGAAGCGCAGAAAACCTATCAGCAGCAGGGCGTCGAGCTGACCGGCAGTACGCCCGAAGCATTCACCAAATTCCTGCACGGCGAAGTCGCGCAATACGAGCAGGCCATCCGCAAAGCCAACGTCCAACCCGAGTAATTTCCGGCGCGGACCGAATGCAATCGAAGGAACGTCGCATGAAACATGTGTTCAGCAAGATGCAGGTCGGCGATATCAACATCAATTACGAACTCGCCGACTACACCGCGCCGTGGCGCACCGACGAGCCCGAGACCTTCCTGCTCTATCACGGTTATTCGCGCAACATGCTGTTCTGGGAGCAATGGGTTCCGCTGCTCGCGGCCCACTATCGCGTGCTGCGCTTCGATGCGCGCGGTTGCGGCGAATCGTCCCTGCCGCCCGCCGGCACCATGACGTTCGACCAATTGGTCGGCGATTCGCTTGGGCTGATGGACAAGCTCGGCATCCGCCGCGCGCACTGGGTCGGTGAATCGTCCGGCGGCATCGCCGGCCTCGCATTCGCGCTGGCGCATCCCGACCGCCTGCACACGCTGACGGTGTGCGACACGCCGTTCAAGCGCCCGACGAATATTGCCGCCACATACACGGTTGGTGAAGCGGACCGCGCCGCCGCCTTCGCCAAATACGGCGTCGGCGGCTGGTGCCGCAAAACGCTTTCGTACCGCATCGACACCACCAAGGCATCGCCCGAATTGTGCGAGTGGTACATCGCGCAAATGGACAGGACGCCGGTGCCGGTCGCGGTTGAAAAAGAAAAAATGATCGGCCGCGGCGACTTCTGGCCGCTGCTGCCCGGTATCAAGGTGCCGACGCTGATCCTCGCCGGACAAAAGAGCCCGCTGGCGGAAGAGGAAAAAATGAAAGCGATGCAGCAGCACATGCCGCAAGCGAAGCTCGTCACCTTCGAAGGCTACGGGCACGGCATCAACCTGCTGGCACCCGAACGCTGCGTGAGCGAAATCCGGCAATTCGTCGATGCGCAGCGGCAAAGGTAGAATGAAGCTTCGGCAATAATTCAAAGCAGGCGATCCGGGCGGCAGGCGCTGCCGCACAGACCGGACGCCATCCTGGGAGGAGCAAGCATGGCGCTGGGCCCGCACAAAATCGAATACGAAGTGATCGCAGGCTGGGAGCAAATGCCGGAAGGCTGGAGCTTCATCGAAGTCGCGGGTGTCGCGTGCGATTCGCGCGACAACGTCTACGTGTTCAACCGCGGCGAGCACCCGATGATAGTGTTCGACAAGGAAGGCAAGTTCCTCAACGCGTGGGGTGAAGGCGCCTTTGTGGGCCCGCACGGCATTTTCATCGACCACAACGACCAGTTGTGGCTTGCCGACGACAAGAACCACGTCGTCCACAAGTACACGCCCGACGGCAAGAAGCTGATGACCATCGGCGAGCCGGGCAAAGGCGCCGATACGGGCTACAAGATCGGCGAAAGCCCAGTCAAGAAAGCCGCCGGCCCGTTCAACCGGGTGACCAACGTCGCGGTGCTGCCGAGCGGCGACATGTACATAGCCGACGGTTACGGCAACGCGCGCGTGCATAAATATTCCGCGGCGGGCCGGGCCAGTTCATACTGCCGCACGGCATCGCCGTCGACAGCGCGGGCCTCGTCTACGTCGCCGACCGCGAGAATTCGCGCGTGCAGATTTTTTCTCCTGCCGGTGAATATCTGCGCGAGTGGACTTTCGTCAACCGTCCCTACGACATTTTCATCGACGACCAGGACATGCTGCACATCGCAGAAGGCGGTTTTTTGAATTACATGCACAAGCGCTCTGAAGGGCCGCTGCCCAAGCACGACCAGACCATGATCTGCCCGCCGGAAGGCCACGCGCCGATCGCGCGCGTGACGGTGTGCGACCCCGACGGCAAGATCGCGGTGCAAATCGGCGGCGAAAATCCCATTCTGCCCGGTAATTTCGTCGCACCCCACGGCATCTGGGCCGACAGCCGCGGCGATTTCTACGTCGGTGAAGTCTGCAAGCAGGCCGGCGCCGTCAAGCGCATGGCGCCGTTGAAGCCCCACGCGTTCCAGAAATTCCGCCGCCGCGCGGGCTGACACACCGCAGCGGCCGCCAAAATAAAGAATCAGGAGGAGAAATCATGGATAAGATCAGGAACAGGATGGCGGTCGTCTCGGTTGCAGCGATATCACTCGCAGCGCTATTGGTTTCGACGCAGACTGCGGCGCAGAATTACCCGACGAAGCCGATCCGCGTGATCGTGCCGTACCCGCCGGGCGGCACATCCGACATACTCACGCGACTGGTCGGCGCCAAGCTGACGGAAGCGTGGGGACAGCAGGTACTCGCCGACAACCGCACCGGCGCGGGCGGCAATATCGGCGTGGAGCTGATGGTGCGCGCGGCGCCCGACGGCTATACGCTG
>JAIOOZ010000607.1 GCA_021414185.1 Betaproteobacteria bacterium | reverse complement strand
TGCGCGACGGCGCGTCCCACGGTATCCACGCCGCCGCCGGGCGGCGCCGGAATGATCATGCGTATCGATTTGCTCGGATAGGGCTGCGCACTCGCCACTCCGGGGCATGCACCCAACGCGACAACCAACAACACTCTGCTGAATTTATTCACTGCTTCCTCCATTGCTCCATGAATGATGCCGTACTGGCGACGGCTCTCTTCCCTGTTTTAATCAGTTGCGGCTCCCGGCAACCGCTCCGCCACCGGCAACATGCCGCCAGACCCGGGCGTCACCAGGCGCAGCACGTCTCCTTTGTTCAGCGCGAGCGGCGTCTTGTCCGGGACTTCCTTCCCGTTTAAATAGATTCCACCGGTGGCGCCGTCTGCCCCGCCAAGCAGGCCTTTCGGCGGCACACTGAGTTTGCCGTGCGAAGCGCGCACGGTCAGGGGCAATTCGCCCGTCGACTCGAATTCGAATTCCTGGCCGCCGCCGCCGCGCCACTTCCCCGCGCCGCCGGAATCGCGCCTGATGCGCTTGAAATGCACGAGCACTGGAATCGACGCTTCGAGCACTTCGACAGGCAAATTGGAGGAATTCGCGGGAAAGCTCACGCAATTGAGGCCGTCTTTGCGCGCGCGCGCACCCATACCGCCCATCACGAACATCGATTCCGAAAACGACCTGTGCGCCGCGTTGCGGCCGGAAAACATCACCGCGAACTTGTTGCCCGACTCGGCGATGATGCGGTCGGTCAGCACGCCCTGCAGCGCCTCGATGATCGCGTCCGGAACAAAATGGCCGCTGCTCGACTTCAAGCGCACCGGCGCCGGAAAGCGCGGGTTCAGAAAACATCCTTCCGGCGCGGTGACCTGTATCGGCGAAAACGTTCCTTCGTTGTTCGGCAGGCGCGGGCACAGCAGGCTCTTGATGATGTAAGCGCTCCAGACATGCGTGTAGACCAGGGTGCAATTCACGCCGACGTTGCGCTGCGGCGAGCTGCCGGTGAAATCGATCGCCAGCCTGCCCTTGGCCGAAGTCACCTTGACCTTGATCTCGAGCGGCGTACCGGCGCCTTCGATGGCGGTTTCGCCGTGATAGATGCCATTTGGTATGTGCTCGCGAATCGCCGCGCTCATGGTCTTGCGCGATTGATCGACGATTGCCGCGCCCAGTCGGCGCAGATCGGGCATGCCGTGCTCCAGCAGAAAATCGGTGAGCTTTCTTTGCATCACCGCGCAGCCGGAAATCAGCGCCCGCACGTCGCTCGAAATCTGGTCGGGAACGCGCACGTTGGCGCGCAGGATATCGAAGAATGTCTCGTTCTCCCTGCGGCGGCACATAATTTTGGTCGGCGGAATGATCAGGCCTTCCTCGTACACTTCGCGCGGCGGTCCCGACAGGCAGCCGCCGATGTCCGTCATGTGCGCCATGCACTCGGCGAAGCCGACGAGACGGCCGCGGTGAAAGAGCGGCGCCACCACCGCGACGTCGTTAAGATGGCCCATGATCCACCACGGGTTGTTGGTGATCAGCATGTCGCCGGGCGCCAGCGTGTGGGCCGGGAATTGTTTCAGCAGTTCACGCGCGGCGATCGAGTTGGTGCCGATTTTGGACGCGACACCCGCGTCGGAGATGAGCAGCGCGCCGCCGGGATCGAGCAGCAAGGCGCCGAAGTCGCGCGCCTCGACGACGATTTTCGACATCGACGTACGCAAAATCGCATACGACGCCTCGTCGACCACCGTTACGAGCCCGCTCCACAGCACTTCGAGATCGATGGCGTCGAAGTGCGGACGCTTGCCGCCTGCTTTGGATTTTTGCGTCATGATTTCATCGCTCTCTTCGCTTACGCTTTACCGGCACGCCGCATGGTACGAGTGACCATGATGTCGCCGTCGCCGTCGACGCGGATCGAGGCGGCCTGCCCGACGAAAACCGTCGACTCGATTTCCTCTATGATCGCCGGACCTTTGAACGTGCAGTTCAGCGGCAGCGCGTGGCGGTCGTATACGGGGCAATCGGCAAACGCCGAACGCTCGGGAATATAAGCGCGACGCTTGCCTTTCACCGCGTCCTGCAGTCTGCGGCGGCCACGCCCCGGCTTCAGTTCAAGCTGGGGTTGCCGCGCGGTCACGCGCACGTGCCAGCGCACGAACTCGACCGGCGACTCCTCGGTCAGCGCGTGATACCGCTCTTTGTACGATGCTGCAAAAAGCTTTGTGACCGCCGCAAAATGTCGCGCAGAAAGCGCGCCCCGCGGCAGCGGCACGTTGAGCTCGAAACTCTGCCCCGCATAGCGCATCGCTACCATGCGCTCGACTTCAATGTCCGTGCCCGCGACGCCCACCGTATTGACCAGCGCAAGTCCTTCTCTTTGCATTTCTTCCAGCATGCGCCCGACTTTGAGCGCGTCGAGCTCGCCGCCAGCGATGATCTTGCCGCGCACGACTTCGAACGACGGCTCGGCGACGAGAAAACCCAGTGCCGACATCACGCCTGCCTGCCGCGGATACAGTATTTTTTGTATGCCCAGCGCGACCGCCACGCCGTACGCGTGCACCGGCCCCGCTCCACCATAGGCAAACAGCGCGTAGCGGCGCGCATCCTTGCCCTGCTCCAGGCAATGCACTTTTGCCGCGCGCGCCATGGTGTCGTTGACGATGCGATGTATGCCCCAAGCTGCGCGCTGCAGCGTCATGCCGAGCGGCTTGCCGATGTGACGCGTAATCGCAGCCTCCGCGTGCGCCTTGTCGAGCTGCATCTTCCCGCCCAGGAAAAAATCCTCCGCGAGGTAGCCGAGGCATAAATCCGCGTCCGTGACCGTCGGCAGCTCTCCGCCGAGCCCGTAGCACGCCGGCCCCGGCGCCGCGTTCGCGCTTTGCGGGCCGACCTGCAGGAGGCCGAGCTCGTTGACGCGGGCGATGCTGCCGCCGCCGGCCCCTATCTCGATCATCTCGATGACCGGCACCTGCAGCGGCAGTCCGCTGCCTTTCGCGAAGCGGTACGCGCGACCGAATTCGAAAGTGGTGGATTTTTCCGGCGCGCCGTCTTCGATCACGCAGATTTTCGCGGTGGTGCCGCCCATGTCGTACGCGATGAGGTCGTCGACTTTCTTGCGCTTGCCGAAATATGCCGCCGCAATCGCGCCGCCGGCCGGCCCCGACTCGGTCAGCCTGACTGGAAACTTGCCGGCAGTGCTGCAGCTGGCAATGCCGCCATCGCTGGTGATGATCGCGAGTTCGCGCTTGAAACCGCACGAGCGCAGCGCCGCGTTCAGCCGGTCGAGATAGCCGCGCACGATGGGCTGCACGTAGGCATTGGCGGCAGTGGTGCTGGCACGCTCGTATTCGCGCACGTCGGACACGACTTCCGACGACAGCGAAATCGCAAGAGCGGGAAGCCGTTTGGCGAGAATGCGCGCGACTTCCCGCTCGTGAGCAGCATTGGCGTAGGAATGCAAAAAGCAAATGGCCACACTGCTTACCTTCAGCGCCGCAAGGCGTTGCGCGATGGCTTCCACTTCGTCCGCGTCTACGCCTTGGAGCACGCGCCCCTTGAAGTCGAGCCGCTCGCCCACTTCGAAGACGCGGTCGCGCGCGATCAACGGGCGCGGCAGGTCGATATCGATATCGTAAATGTCATAGCGGCTTTCGCGCGCCAGCTCCAGCACGTCCGCGAACCCGCTGGTGACGAGCAGCGCGGCGGGAACGCCGCGGCGCTCGATCAGCGAATTGGTGACAAGCGTCGTGCCGTGCACGACGCTGTCCAGAACGGCGCCGCCGATGCCGTGCTCGGCGAGTATTTTTTCGACGCCGACCATCACGCCGCGCGTCAGGTCCTCATAGTCGGTCAGTATCTTGCCCGAGCGAAACTCGCCGGAACGCCGGTCGAACAGCGCGAGGTCGGTGAAAGTGCCCCCGATATCGACGCCGAGCGCGATTCCGGCGCGCGCGGACCGCGATGTTTTTGATTTTCTCAATTGCTTTTCCATGAAGGGCCCGCCGGCCGGCATGGCCGCGGGATTGCGGACAAACGCGCTCAGATGGGAATGTCGACGTCGAGCATGGGCGCATGCTGCTGCGCGCCGTAGACGTCCGTATCCCCCACGTCGCCCGATGAAATCCTGCGCGGCACCGTGCCCTTGAAAGCGAGAGCCGGCGGGTAGGCCGTGAACGTTACTTCGTCAACGCGGCAGTTGTACTGGCGCGCAAACAGTTCAGCGCAGAACACCTTGGTCGCGGCGACCCTGTCGAACAGCTCGCGGCTCTCGAACATCACGTCTATGGTGAGTTCGTAGGGGCCGGCGTTCTTGCTCTTGCAAACCTTGGCGATGTCTCTCAGCTTGGCCATGATCAGTGCACCTTTTCGTATTCGATCGGAAACATCGCATAGGGATCCTCGGTCTCGAGCACATGAAAGACCGAGAATTTGTAGGTCTCGCCCATGCCGATATCGGACGGCGAAAACGGAAACGCCATGTTGCCGCTCTTGCACAGGCGGCCGGCAAAATCGATTTTCGGCAGCACCACGCGCGCGATGGCGAGTACGGCGTTCGCATCTTCCTGCGTGGTCGCCACGACCTCGACCAGGATGCCGAGCTCGTGCGAGGAAATCTGCTTGACCGGCTCCGCCGCGCCCATCACGCCGTCTTTGCCGTAGACGTGAAGCATCAGCTGGTATTTTTCGGGAGACACGCCGAACGCCGTCGCGCGCATCTGCACGTCGTCCCGGAACGTCGCGAGATAACTGTCGATCTGCGAAATCAGGATCGGGTCGCGCGTGCCGCAGATGGTGATGGCGCGGTAGCCGACCAGTTCCGCTCCCTCGAGCTTGATGCTGTAAGGCTGCTTGCGCCAGACCATACGGCTCACGCGGGTCGCGCGATCGGTCACCGCGCTGAATTCGCAGTCCGTGGCATCGAGTATGCCGCCCGGCTCTTCGTGCACCAGCGCGCTCGCGTTCTCGTGCAGGCCGTGCGTGGCGACCGAGAATGGCGTGCAGCGGCGCGCCGGGTTGGACGGCTCGAGCTCGATGTGATCAGGCCGCACTATGGTCATCAGGCAGTCATGACCTTTTGGTATTGCGGTGGCGGTGCCGCACTCGAGCATTTTTCCGGCATACCACGACGGTGCAGCAGGCATCCCCGCATGCATGGCGCAGCCGGCCCACGATGCCGCATCGCTGGCCCGCCCCGCGAGCACGACTTCCGCGCCGTCGTCGAGCGCGCGCATGAAAGGCTCGGCGCCCATCATGCCGACAATGCGCGCGGCGCGTTCGACGGTCGGCGAATCGAGCACCGGCACGTTTTTCAGGGCGCGTATGCGGCCTTCCTTCACCCATCCGTCGACTTTGCTTTTTTCCTGGTCGGCATGGATCAGCGCCATCTTGAAGTTGAGGCCGTCTTCGCGCGCGATTTCGCGCGCGAGCTTGGCGACCTGCTGCAAGTGCGGCTCGCCGCCGGCGCCGCCGCAACTGCCGATCACCAGCGGGACTTTTTTCTGGCGCGCTGCATTCAGCATGAGCCGCAGGTCGCGCCGCATCGCCTTGTCCGAATTCAGGCATTTGCCCGAACCGAGATAGAAAGGCCCCGGGTCGGTGCTGCCGCCGTCGACGCCTATCACGTCGGGGTTTCTCTCCAGCGCGGCCTTGAGCGAGCTTTCCGGGAATCCATACCCCAGCAGACCGCTCGTCGACAACAGCCTGAATTCCTTGTTATTCGCCATGTCAGTTCCTCTCCGTAAATTCGATTCTATGCGCGGGCATACCCGGTCAATCGACCTTGATGTCCGCGCTTTTGATGACTTTAGTCCATCTGTCCTTTTCGCGCCCGACGAACGCCGCCAGTTCGTCGCGCGACGTCAGATACGGCTCGACGCCGAGGGCCGTAAACCGCTCGCGCATCTCCGCCGAACCCAACGCCTGGTTTACGCCATCGTGCAAGCGGGACGCGATGCCCGCGTCAACGGCGGCCGGTACCAGTATCGCCCACCAGCCCGTGGTCTCAAACCCCGGCACGCCGGCTTCGTTCATGGTCGGCACGCCGGGCAGCAGGGACGAACGTTTTGAATGCGTGACCGCGATGCCTCTCACGCGCTGCGCCTTGATCTGCGGCACGCACGTCGTGATGCTGTCGAACAGCATCTGGACCTCGCCGCTGATCAGCGCCGTCATCGCCGGCCCGGCGCCCTTGTACGGCACGTGCAGGATGTTGATTCCCGCCATCATCTTGAAGAGTTCCAGCCCGAGGTGGCCGGTGGTTCCGCTGCTGGCCGACGCGCTGTTCAGCTCTCCCGGACGCGCCTTCGCCAGCGCAATCAATTCGCGCACATTGCGCGCGGGCAGCGTGGGATGCACTAGCAGCACTTGCGAAGATATGGCGACGATGTTGAGCGGCCGCAGTTCGCGGACCGGATCGTACGTCATCTTCGGGAACAGCAGTGGATTGATCGTCTGCGTAGCCACCGTGCCCATCAGTATGGTGTAGCCGTCGGGCGCCGCGCGCGCGACCATCTCCGACCCGATGTTGCCGCTGGCGCCCGGACGGTTGTCGATGATGACTGGCTGCCCGAGGAGTTCGGTCAGCTTCACGCTCAGCGCACGGGCGATGACATCGGTGCTGCCGCCCGCCGGGAACGGCACTACCATGCGGATGGGGCGCACCGGATACGCCTGCGCCCACGCCGGGACTGCAGCGCATAAACCCGCGCACAGCGCAAAACCCCAGGACCAGAATCTCATCGGCAACAGGCTGACCATGAATGCTGAAAGTGAAAGACGCGCGTCGCGAAACCTGCCGGGCGGACTCCTCCGGACGCGTCATCTCTGAATGTTGTTTGCGTCATTATCCGGCTCCACACATATACAATCAAAGACTATGATTGAATACAGGTATGTTATTTACGTATACTGGAAAGCATGAAACTGCAGCAGTTGAGGTTTCTGTGCGAAATCGTCGACCGCGAACTCAGCATCTCGAACGCGGCGGCCGCGCTGCATACTTCGCAGCCCAGCGTCAGCCGCCAAATCCAGGCCCTCGAAAAAGAGCTGGGGGTCGCCGTATTCGCGCGCAGCCGCAAGCGCATCCTCGGGCTGACGAAACCCGGCATTGAAGTCCTGCAGATCGCGCGCCGCATGGTGCGCGACGCTGAAAACCTCGGCCAGGTCGGCAATGAGTTCACCGCGAAGGATTCAGGCGACCTGGTGATTACCACCTCGCACACCCACGCGCGCTACGTATTGCCCAGCGTCATCAAGAAATTCGCCGCCGAGTACCCGAAGGTGCGCGTCATCCTGCGCCAGGGCAATCCGACGCAGATTGCCGAGTGGGCGAGCTCGGGCGACGCCGACCTGTCGATTTCCTCGGAACCGATCCGGCCTATTCCCAACCTCGCCCTGCTGCCCTGCTACGACCACCCGAAAGTCGTGCTCACGCCGCTGAAGCATCCGTTACTGGGCAAGCGCGCGCTCACCATCGAAGAACTGGCGCGCTACCCGCTGATTACCTACGACTCCGAATTCGCCACCCACTCGCAGGTCATGCGCGCTTTCGAGAGCCGGCAATTGAAGCCCAACGTCATACTCAGCGCCACCGACGTGGACGTGATGAAAACATATGTAAAACACGGCATGGGCGTAGCCATCGTCGCCTCGCTCGCTTACGACGCGAAGGAAGACCGCGCGCTGCGTTCCATCGATGCCCGCCACCTGTTCGAGTCGAACAAGATTTATGTCGGCATCCGCAGACACAGCTATCTCAGGGGCTACGTGTTCCGCTTCATCCGGCTGTTTTCGCCGAAACTGACGCAGGAAATTGTGGAGCGCGCGGTATTTGCAAGCCAGCCGCGCGAATAATCGCGGGCAAGCGATTGCGCTAAGTCAGCGGCGCGCTCGCGGCATTTGAAGCAGTGCGGGCAAAGGTTTCGTACAAACCCCAATCCAGCGGATGCGGTTCGAGCGTTTGCGGGTTCCACATGCGGCGCGGCAGTTCGAGGATGTCGCCGCCGTAGACGTGCAGGCCGATGGCGGGTTCATTGCCCAGGCATTCGGCGACGTGCACGGTGTCCGCCATCATCGGGAGTATCGAACCGCGCTCGAGCGTCGCCTCGCCGGCTTTTCTCAATCCCGCGGGCTCGGACCGATACAGCGTATTCTTCTCGGCTCCGGACAGGAGCAGGATAGTCGCCCAGGTGCCGTGATCGTGCGGCGGCGTGCGGCGTCCGTTGGGAAAACTGACTTTCAGCAAAGTCAGTTCAGGCGAACGGTAAAAGACCTGCTTCGGATTGCCGCCGATACCCGACACGTAGCTCAGCGCCTGCGCCAGAGCATCGATGTCCTTGCGCAGGCCTTCCATGGCCTCGCGCACCGCGACCATCGGGTTGCTGCTTGAGTTCGCGTTCGCGAGTAATGCGACCAGTTCGTGGACTTTCATTGCCGGCACCTCCCCAGACTCGTGTGAAGGTAATTTTACCCGACCCTGGCGTCGTGACAGTCAATACGCGCGCATATGTGTGTCAACGAACAGATTTGCCCGGGAGCAACGGCAATACTGGGCGTGCCGAGATTGGCGCTTACAACAGGAGCAAGTGCACATGAACAAAAATCAGGTCAAAGGCGTGGCGAAAGACATCGCAGGCAAAGTCCAGGAAAAAACGGGCAAGCTGGTTGGCAGCAAGGAGCAGCAGATCAAGGGTCTGTCCAAGCAGATTTCCGGAAAAATGCAGAAAGGCGCCGGCGATGTCGAGCAGGCAGTTGACGATCTGAACAAGCACTAAGGTCAAACCGCGAAGGATTCATTGAATCCTTCGCGGCCCGGAATTTGCAGCAAGCGTAAACCCTGCAGGAAATTGGCATGGCAGGCGCGCGCATGAAACCAGACCTTGCGATCAACCCAGCAGCGACTTGCAGAGTTCCCGCACCGCAAGGGCCGTTTCATCGTTGTTATCCCGGTGCGGGTTGTATTCAACGACTTCCAGCGCCAGCAACTTGCGGTCGGCACGCACCGACTCAAACGCGTCGAGCAGGTCTGCCAGCTGCAGTCCGTCGGCCACCGGCGAGCCGACACCCGGTGCCTGGGCCGGATCCAGCGCATCCATGTCGAGACTGATGCCATAGCCGGCCGTATGCCGGCTGACATGATCAACAGCCTCGCGGAAAACCACCTGCAAGCCGCGTTGCTTTATCTCGTCCATGAAGTAGATGCGCACGTTCAGCGTACGCAGCAACTGCGCTTCGCCCGGCTCAAAGTTGCGCACGCCGATCAGGCAAACGTCCTGCGGCAGCACCTTCGGGGCAGTGGACATCACCTGCGTCAATTCGGCCTCGCCGTAGCCAAACAGGCAAGCAAGCGGCATACCGTGGATAGCCTGCGAAGGCGTCGTCTTGAACGTGTGGCTATCCATGTGCGCATCTATCCACAGCAGACCAAGGCGCCCGGCGCCGCCGAGATACGCATGCACACCCGACCACGTGCCGATGGCGCACGAGTGGTCGCCGCCGATGACGAGCGGAAAGTCGCCATGCGACAGGATGCGGGCCACGGCTTGTGCCAGCGTTCCGGCAATACCGGCTACCGCCTGCAGAACATCGCTTTGCGCAGCAGGCAGGCGAATAGTTTGATCCCATCGCACGCCAGCATCGGCATCTGCCAATTCACGGAAGAAACCAAGCTTGCGCAACATTTCCGGGCCATCCTCGCAGCCGCGGTCAAGCGCGCCGAGGCCGCAGGCGACGCCTATGACCCGGGCGTTTCGCGCGGAGTCGGAGACGTTTTCAGCCATGCCGGCGTATCACCTTCACACCAGGTGCGCAGCGTCATCAATGAAAGAAGCCGCCAGGACGGTTCAATTGGGGGACGATCGCCGGCGAGCCACGGTGGGAAAGCAGCCGGGCATTCGCGCGGACTCCGCGCGCAGAACCTGCGACCAAACCTTTCCATTCGATGCTCCGCCGGTCTGCGGCAAGGAACTCGTTGCCGCTACCGCGTTGACGCAGCATTTCCCGGACTTTTCGCATGGCAAAAATGGGCAGAAACCCCCGGATGCGCGCCCCGACCGCAAGTTTGGCCAGCTCGGTCTCGTAGAGCCGCGTCACACCATCGATCGACACGCGGGACTCCCGGGCGAGCAGTTCGATGGCGTGTCGCTGATGAAACAGCTTGCTGCGCTCGCCGTACATAAGCCCTCCCTTTTACCGCCTGGTATTCGCCCGCTATCGCGGAACACGGCCAGCCTCCGGCTATTGCTCAGATGGCCGGCCGCAAGTCCGTACTCAGCCGGGAGGACGACGCCCCATGACGCCAAAAACGAGCGCAAGAATAATGCCGATGACGGCGCAAATCCACGCGAGATTTACCGCGGTGCCGGCGATGCCGCTGAAACCCAGAACGGCGGCGATCAGCGCGATGACGAAGAATGTTACGGCCCAAGAGATCATGTGAGACTCCTTCTCGATATTGAGATTAACGCAAACGAAATTCGGTTCACGCTATGACGCAGGCGAAGCGTTTGAAAGCGACCGCACTACGGCATGGAAGAAAGTTACAGCAAAAGTCCTGAATCGTATGTTCGCTGGCACACAGTACCGCATGGAGCGGGAGCTTGAACCACCGCGCATTCTTCGCGTTGCAGAAACAAAAAGGGCCCGCATCGCTGCGAGCCCTTGTCTTTGATGGCGGCCGCCTTATTTTTTAAGCATCAGCTTGACCAGCGCGTCGGCGCG
>JAIOOZ010000606.1 GCA_021414185.1 Betaproteobacteria bacterium | reverse complement strand
CAGGCGCAATTCGCAGTCGGCGAAACCATCGTCAAGGTCGGCGGCGAGGCCGTCACCACCTGGCAGGAGGCGCGCTGGGTATTGCTCAAGTACGCGGTCGACCGCGCGAGCGTCGCCATGGAAGTGCAAAACGAGCGTGCCGAAATTCATTTCCGGAAACTCGATATGTCCGGTCTCAAGCCGGCCGATCTCGATGGCGATTTTCTGCGTGTGCTCGGTTTTTCGCGCCTGCAGCCGCCGCTGCCGCCCGTGATCGGACGCATCATTCCCGGCGGCGCGGCAGACCGCGGCGGCGTGCTTGCCGGCGACGAAATAACGGCGGTCGATAATATTGCGGTCAAACGCTGGGACCAGCTGGTGGCCGCGATCAGCGCCAGTCCGGAGCGGGAACTGGTTCTCGATATCAAACGCGCCGGCAGCATGCTCAAGCTCAAGGTCACGCCCGAGGCGGCGGTGGAAAATACCGTGCGCATCGGCCGCATCGGCGTCGGCGTGCGGGTCGACGCTGATGCAATGCGGCAATATATGGTGGAAGTGCGTTATACGCCGTGGACCAGCCTCGGCCATGCGCTCCAACGGACCTGGGAAACGTCCGTATTCAGCCTGCGCATGCTGGGGAAAATGATCATCGGCGAAGTATCGCTGAAAAACCTGAGCGGCCCCATCACGATCGCGGATTACGCCGGGCAATCGGCGCAAATCGGCTGGATTTCCTACCTCGCGTTTATCGCCCTCATCAGCATCAGTCTGGGCGTTCTCAACTTATTGCCCATCCCCTTATTGGATGGCGGCCATTTGATGTATTATATGTTTGAAATTGTTAAGGGAAGTCCGGTTTCGACCCGACTTATGGAGGTTGGCCAGAATTTCGGCATGGGATTGTTGTTTTTGCTGATGGCTTTTGCGTTGTATAACGATATCACCAGGCTATTAAACGGTTGATGATGCGCTGCTATAAATTCGTGTTGTTTGTGATTGCTGCCGTGCTGGCATGCGGTGCACACGCCTTCGATCCTTTCGTCGTTAAAGACATACGCATCGAAGGCATCCAGCGCACCGAGGCCGGAACGATATTCAGCTACCTGCCGGTCAAAGTCGGCGAGACCATGACCGACGAGAAGGCGGCCCAGGCGATTCGCTCGCTGTATGCCACCGGATTTTTCCGGGACGTCAGCCTCGAAGTCGACAGCGGCGTGCTGATCGTGGTGGTGCAGGAGCGCCCGTCGATCGCGCAAATCGAGATCGTGGGCGCCAAGGAATTCAGCAAGGAAGACCTGCTCAAAGGCCTGCGCGCGGTCGGCCTGGCCGATGGCCGCATTTTCGACCGCGGGCTGCTCGATAAAGCCGAACAGGAACTCAAGCGCCAGTACATCAGCCGCGGCAAGTATTCCGCGCAGATTACGACCACCTCGACACCTCTGGAACGCAACCGCGTGGCGGTGAAATTCGATATCGTCGAAGGCGACGTTGCGAAAATCCGCCAGATCAGCATCATCGGCAACCAGGTGTTCAAGGAAAAGGATCTGATCGGGCTGTTCAAGCTGCGCACGCCGGGGCTGCTGACGTGGTTCAGCAAGGACGATCAGTATTCGAAACAGAAACTGGCCGCCGATCTCGAGACGCTGCGCTCTTACTATCTCGACCGCGGTTATCTCGAGTTCACCGCCGATTCGACGCAGATCTCGATTACGCCCGACAAAAAAGACGTTTACATCACGATCGGCGTGACGGAAGGCCCGCAATATACGGTGGCCGACGTCAAGCTGGCGGGCGAAACGCTGATTCCCGAAGTCGAGGCGCGCAAGCTGATCAAGGTCAAGAGCGGCGAAATATTCTCGCGCAGCAAACTGACCGAATCGACCAAGCTGCTGAGCGACCGTATCGGCAATGAAGGCTATGCCTTCGCCAACGTCAACGCGGTGCCGGAACTCGACAAGGACAAGCGCAAGGTCAACTTTACGTTCTTCGTCGATCCGGGGCGCCGCGTTTACGTCAGGCGCATCAACGTAACCGGTAACACGCGCACGCGGGACGAAGTCGTGCGTCGCGAAATGCGCCAGCTGGAAGGCGGCTGGTATTCGGCGGAAAAAATCACCAAATCCAAGCAGCGCGTCGACCGCCTCGGCTATTTTTCCGAGGTCAATGTGGAAACGCCGAGCGTTCCCGGCACTACCGACCAGGTCGATCTCAACATCAGCGTGGTCGAGAAGCCGACCGGCAACGTGCTGTTCGGTGCGGGGTTCGGCAGCGAAGGCGTGGTGCTGAGTGGCGGCATTACGCAGCAGAACGTGTTCGGCTCCGGTAACCACCTTGGGGCGCAGGTCAACACCAGCAAAGTGAATACGGTCTATTCGCTGTCGTTTTCACAGCCGTACTGGACCGTCGACGGGGTGAGCAGGGGATTCGATCTCTATCATCGGAAAGCCAATCCAGCCGCGCTGGGTCTCGGTCTGTACGACACCTCGACGACGGGCGGTCAGGCGCGTCTGGGCGTGCCGTTTACCGACCTCGACAATGTTTCTTTCGGCCTCGGTTATGAAAGCACCAATATCACGGCTTATCCCGGGGCGCCGATTCTGATTTCCAATTACGTCACCACCTTCGGTAACAAGAACACCGCGGTACTGGGGACCGTGGGCTGGGGACGGGACAACCGCGACAGCGCGATTTATCCGACCACGGGCGCCATTTCGCGCGCCAACCTCGAGACGGGGTTGCCAGGCGGGACGCTGCGGTTTTACAAGGTGAGCGCGGAGCACAAGCGCTACATTCCGCTCACGCGCGATTTCGTGTTTTATGCCAACGGTGAAATCGGCTACGGCGGCGGTTATGCCGGCAAGCCGCTGCCGTTCTTTCGTAATTATTATTCGGGCGGACCCACATCGGTGCGCGGCTTTTATCCAGCGAATATCGGCCCCCATGACATCAACGGGGACCCGATGGGCGGCAGCCGCAAGCTGGTCGGTAACGTTGAAGTGCTGTTTCCGTTCCCCGGCCTGCAGAACGACAAGTCGATTCGCGTTTCGACCTTCGTGGATGCCGGCATAATCGGCTCGAACTATGCATTCGGCGACACGCGCGCCTCGGCCGGCGTTGCCGTGTCTTATGTATCGCCGTTTGGCCCCATGAAAATCAGCTTCGCGCAGCCGTTCAAGACGCAATTCGGCGACCGGACGCAAAAAATCCAGTTTCAGTTCGGGCAGCAGTTTTAAGCGCAATGCCCGTACCAACCGGCTAATGTACGTGTAAGGAGACGACGTTGAAGCAAATTCCTTTAATCATTTTCGCAGTTGCAGTTGCGGTGACGGGTTTGTTGTCGCAGGCGCAGGCTGCAGACCTCAAAATCGGGTTTATCGATGCAGATCGCATCAATCGCGAATCGGTGCCTGCAGAGCGCGCCACCAAGAAGCTGGAAAAGGAGTTCGCGCCGCGCGAGCAGGAGGTACGCAAACTCGAGCAGCAGATCAAGGCCCTGCAGGGGCAGCTGGAAAAAGACGGCCTGACCATGAGCGAGTCGGACCGCCGCAACAAGGAAACCGAACTCGGCCGCCAGACGCGCGAGTACCAGCGCCTGCAGCGTGAATTCCGCGAGGACCTGAACCTGCGCCGCAACGAAGAACTCGCGTCGCTGTTCGAGCGCGCCAACAAGGTCATCAAGCAGATCGCCGAATCGGAAAAATTCGACATCATCCTGCAGGAGGCGGTCTACCGCAGTCCGCGCATCGATATCACCGAGAAGGTCCTGAAGGCGCTCTCTTCCGAGAAATAGTTGGGCAGCGCCGCCGCACGGACTGAATACGGTCCCATCTGCGCTGGGGGAAGGCAATGACCAAGCGCAAATCCTACAGACTGGGCGACATCGCAGGCAAGTTCGGCGGTGAACTGATCGGCGATCCTGCTATCCGCATCAGCCAGGTTGCCACGCTCGAATCGGCGTGCGCCTCCGATATCGTGTTCATCTCGCAGCCGCGCTACCTCGCCCAGCTTGAAGGCAGCAAAGCAGGCGCCGTCATACTCGGGGCCGCTGCCCGCGATGCAACCGGCATGGCGCGCATCATATGCGCCAATCCCTATGCCTACTTCGCCAAAGTCTCCGCATTGCTGAATCCGGCTGCACCCTTCGCGGCCGGCGTGCACAAGTCCGCGGTCGTCGACAAAACGGCGCGCGTCGAGAAAACCGCCAGCATCGGCGCCGGTGCGGTCATCGGCAAGCGCGTGCGCATCGGCAAACGCGCGCAGATCGGCGCCGGCTGCTTTGTCGGCGACGGCTCGGCGATAGGCGACAGTACCGAACTGCATGCGAACGTGTCGGTGTACCATGCATGCAGCATAGGCGCGCGCTGCATAGTGCACGCGGGGGCGGTGATAGGCGCTGACGGATTCGGCATTGCGCGGGAAGATGGCGTGTGGAAAAAAATCCCGCAGATCGGCAGTGTCGTGATTGGCGATGACGTCGAGATCGGCGCCAATACCACGATAGACCGCGGCACTCTTGGCGATACCGTGATCGAAGAAGGGGTCAAGCTGGACAACCAGATACAGATCGCGCATAACGTGAAAATCGGCGCTCACACCGCAATTGCGGCATGCGTGGGCATCGCCGGCAGCGCGACGATAGGCCGCAATTGCGCGCTCGGCGGTGCGGCGATGATTTACGGGCACATCACCATCGCCGACAACGTCAGCGTATCCGCGGGCACGCTCGTCATGAAATCGCTCGATCAGCCGGGCACGTACACCGGCGTTTATCCGTTTTCAACCCACCAGCGCTGGCTCAAGAACGCCGCGCAGTTGCGGCAGCTTGATGAATTGGCACACAGGGTGCGTGAACTCGAGCGCCAGCTCGGCAAAGACAAGAGGACAAAGCCGTGAACAGCATGGACATACATCAAATACTCGAATTGCTGCCGCATCGCTACCCGTTTCTGCTGGTGGACAAGGTGCGGTCCTGCGAGCCGGGCAAGAGCATAGTGGCGATCAAGAACGTGACGATCAACGAGCATTTTTTCGCCGGGCATTTTCCGCATCACCCCGTGATGCCCGGCGTGTTGATTATCGAGGCCCTTGCGCAGACGGCCGCGATCCTGACGTTCAAGACGCACGATCACAAGGCGGACAAAAAGTCGGTCTATTATTTCGTCGGCATCGACAAGGCGCGCTTCAAGAAACCGGTGATGCCCGGAGATACGCTCGAACTGCACGTCGAAATCAAGCGTTTTGCGCGCGGCATCTGGTGGTTTGCCGCGCATGCTACGGTGGACGGCCAGCTTGCCACTGAAGCCGAGCTGATGTGCACGCTGCGCACGATAGACAGCAAAACGGACTGAATGGAAATCTGATCTTGGCAGCGATACATCCCACAGCCCTGGTCCACGCCGGCGCGCGACTCGCGAACGACGTGGAAGTCGGCGCCTATACGGTAATCGGCGAGCACGTCGAAATCGGCACCGGCTGCCGCATCGGTCCGCACGCGGTGATTACCGGGCACACGCGCATCGGGCGCAATAACCGGATTTTCCAGTTCGTCTCGCTGGGCGAAGCGCCGCAGGACAAGAAGTACGCCGGCGAACCGACGCGCCTCGAAATCGGCGACGGCAATACCATACGCGAATTCTGCACTTTCAATTGCGGCACCGTGCAGGACGCGGGCGTGACGCGGCTGGGCAACGACAACTGGGTGATGGCCTATGTCCACCTGGCCCACGATTGTCACGTTGGCGATCACGCGATTTTCGCCAACAACTCCCAGCTTGCCGGCCACGTGCGGGTCGACGATCACGCGATACTCGGCGGGTTTACTGCCGTGCACCAGTTTTGCCACATCGGCGCGCACAGCATTACCGCGATAGGCACCGTGGTGCTGCAGGACATACCGCCGTTTGTCACCGCGTCGGGCAATACCGCGCAGCCGTATGGCGTCAATTCGGAAGGCTTGAAGCGCCGCGGTTTCTCGGCCGACACCATCGTCCACATCAAGCGCGCTTACAAGACGCTCTACAAGTCCGGCCTGGGCGTGGAAGACGCGAAGCGCGCAATCGCAGCCCAGGTCGACGCCTGTCCGGAATTGAAGCTGATGCTGGATTTTCTCGCCAATTCGACGCGTGGCATCATCCGCTGAGCATCCGGGGCGCCGGCGCACCATCGGGATAGTGGCCGGCGAGGCATCGGGCGATCTGCTCGGCAGCCAGCTGATTTTCGCTTTGCGCGAGCTGGTGCCCGACCTCCGGGTCGTCGGCATCGGCGGGCCGCGCATGGAAGCCGCCGGCATGGACGTGTGGTTTCCGCTGGAAAAACTCGCGGTGCGCGGCTATTTCGAAGTGCTCAGGCATTTTCTGGAAATCGTCGGCATCCGCCGCAAGCTGCGCCGCCGCCTGATTGCGGAGCCGCCCGATGTGTTCGTCGGCATCGATGCGCCCGATTTCAATCTCGATCTCGAGCAGGGCTTGAAAGCGCACGGCATTCCCACCGTGCACTACGTCAGTCCGGCGATCTGGATGTGGCGCAAAGAGCGGCTGCACAAGATCAAGCGCGCCGTCAGCAAGATGCTGACGCTGTTTCCGTTCGAGGTCGATATCTACCGGCAGGCCGGTGTCGATGTCGCGTTCGTCGGGCACCCGCTGACCGATCTGCTGGACCAGGTCCCGCGCGATGCAGCGGCGCGCGAACAACTCAAGTTGCCGCCGGCGGTGCCGGTGATTGCGCTGCTGCCGGGCAGCCGGCAGAGCGAATTGCAGTACATGGCGGATTTGTTTATCCAGACCGCGAAGCAGATCCATATAAAACTGCCGCAGACGCAGTTCCTGGTGCCGCTGGCGACGCGCGAAACCCGCGCGATGTTCGAGACCGCGCTGTACCGCAACGAGGCAGAGGGACTGCCGCTCACCATCATGTTCGGCCACGCGCAGGACGCGATGGCGGCCGCCGATGCCGTGCTGGTGGCGTCGGGAACCGCTACGCTGGAGGCGGCGTTGCTGTGCAAGCCGATGGTGATTGCGTACAAGATGCCGAAGGCGAGCTATTGGCTGCTGAAGGGGAAGGGTTATCTCCCGTACTATGGGTTGCCCAATATCCTGGCGCGCGATTTCGTGGTGCCGGAGCTGATCCAGGACGATGCGACGGCGCCGAATCTGGCGCAGGCCATACTCAATCTGCTGGGTGACGTTGCGGTGCGGGAGCGGACCACGCGTAGGTTCGCCGAGATGAGCGCAAGCCTGAGCCGGGGCGCCGCGCGCCAGGCGGCGCTCGCAGTGCTGCCCTGGCTGCAGAAATAAAATGATCTGCGGCGTCGATGAAGCCGGGCGCGGGCCGCTTGCCGGCCCGGTATTTGCGGCCGCGGTGATTCTCGGCGGCAGTCACGGCATCACGGGGCTGGCGGATTCGAAAAAACTCAGCGCACGGCAGCGCGAAGCACTCGCGGTGAAAATCAGGCAAGGCGCCGTAGCGTGGGCGGTCGCCAGCGCGTCAGTCGAGGAAATCGACAATCTGAATATCCTGCAGGCGGCCCTGCTCGCAATGCAACGTGCGGTGGAGGCTTTGACCAGCACGCCCACGGAAGTGCTGGTCGACGGATTGTTTTGCCCGCGCATTACGCTGCCGGCACGCGCCGTCGTGCGCGGCGACAGTTCGGTTGCTGAGATTTCAGCCGCGTCGATACTCGCCAAAACGGCACGCGACGCGCTCATGCTGGAATTGCACGCGCAATTTCCGGATTATGGCTTCGACCGCCACAAGGGCTATCCGACGGCTGCGCACTTGGAGGCGCTGCGCGTCCATGGCGTATCAGCGGTGCATCGGCGTTCGTTTGCGCCGGTCAGGTCGCTGCTCAGCGGCGCCTGATATCGCGGTTCAGGTCTGCAGTTCCAGCATCAGCTTGCGCAAAGCGTCTTTTTCGCGGCTGCGCCGAATGAGGCCGCGCCGCGCCATGCACAGACGCCTGAGCCGCCCGTAAAACTCCGGCTCGGACTCTGCACGCCACAGCAGGCGTGCCAATGCACGTTCGTCGCCCGGCGGGTAATAACCGGCGTAATCGCGGCCCAGCATGCCGATATTGCCGGCAATGCGCGAGGCGATGATCGGCACGCCTGCCGCCAGCGCTTCGGTGACCACGTTGGCGCCGCCTTCCATGCGCGAACTGATGACCATCACGCGGGCGCGGGCCAGTCGTCGCAGCGCCGCGCCATGCGTCGTCTCGCCGAGCCAGCGATAGCGCGGCTCGCGGCGCATCCAGCACTGCGCCTCGCGTCGCATGGCCGGGTTCATTGCGCCGCCGATCTGCACGGCGCGTATGCGGCTTTGCGGCGGCATGTGCTGCAACGCAGCGGCCAGCCTGAACGGGTCTTTCACTTTACGCAAATGGCCGCTGATGCAGACTTCGAAACAGGATTGCAGCGGCGGCGCGTGCTTAATTGGCAATGTCGATTGATAGATCACGCGTGTTTTTGCGCGCAAACCGCGCGCCAGCTCGGCAGGCCCGCGGTCCTGCAGGACGACGAGCCGTGTCGCCAGCTTGAGCGAAAGCCTGGCCTTGGCATCCTGCCGGATATCCTGGTAAAGATCCGTGCCGGTCAGCATCACGATCAAGGGGCGCGCCGGATAAGCAGCGGAAAAGGCCGCGATGGAATCGTGGCTGCGCCGTGCATGCAGCGCGATCATGATGTCAGCGGGCTTGCCGTCCCACGCCGTCAGCACGCGCACGCGATGTCCCAGTTCGCGCAGCAGCAGCGCCCAGCGCTGCGCCGTATTGCGGTTGCCGGAATGCGCAACGGGCCGCGCCGGCGTCACGAGTGCGATTTTCATGGAGTGCTGATCAGTTAGAATGGATGCATGCCCGCAATGCAAACTATAGCAGAGAGCTCCACCCGCCGATTGCCGACGGCCTCATCTGCGCACACATTGATACAGCGGTTGCGCGCCGCGCGTGAGCGGACCTTGTTGCTGGCATCCGATTTGACAGGCACCCAACTGCTCGGCCCGAGGCTCGCCATCGTCAATCCACCGTTGTGGGAGATCGCGCACGTCGCGTGGTTCCAGGAATACTGGTGCCTGCGCTACCGCGCCGAAAATGAATTCGCGCCTTCGCTGATAGCCAATGCGGATGCGCTGTACGATTCGGCGCGAGTCGCCCATGACACGCGCTGGGATATCCCGCTACTGCCTTTCGATGCAGTACTGCGCTATCTTGCCGACGTGCTCGATCGCGTAATGGAGCGGCTGGAGTGCACGCCGGACGATCAGACCCTGTGCTATTTTGCGGAACTCGCTGCGGCACACGAAGAAATGCATGGCGAAGCGTTTACCTATACGCGCCAGACGTTGAGTTATGCCCGTCTGCCACGTAGCAGCGGTCCAGCGCCTGCCGGAGCAGCGTATCCGGGTGATGTGGCGATAACCGGCGGTGATTTCATGCTGGGTGCGCTGCCCGGCGGAGATTTCGTGTTGGACAATGAAAAATCGGCGCATCGCGTCGCGTTGCAGCCGTTCGAAATCGCGCTCGCTGCGGTCAGTAATGGCGAATTCTCCGGGTTCGTCGACGACGGCGGTTACCGCCGGCGCGAATTGTGGTGTGCCGAAGGCTGGCAATGGCGTGAGAGCAACGGCGCGGCAGCACCGGTCTATTGGACTCAGGAAGGCGAGCAGTGGTTGCAGCGAACCTATGACAAAGTGGAGCCGTTGGCGCCGCATGCAGCCGTAATGCACGTGAATTGGTATGAGGCCGACGCATGGTGCCGCTGGGCAGGCCGCCGTTTGCCGACGGAAGCGGAATGGGAAGCGGCCGCAGCCACCGCGCCGCACGACGCGAACAAACGCAAGTTTCCCTGGGGCGAACAGTTGCCGGACGCAACGCGCGCGAATCTTCATGGGGTCGACGGCACCGTGGCGCCGGTCAGCGCATATGCCGCGGGCGACAGCGCATGGGGATGCCGCCAGATGGTGGGCAACGTGTGGGAATGGACAGCGGACTGGTTCAATCCGTACCCGGGATTCGAGCGCGATCCGTACAAGGAATACTCCGAACCGTGGTTCGGCAATCACAAAGCGCTGCGCGGCGGTTGCTTTGCTACCAGCGCTGCGCTGTTGCGCAATACGTGGCGGAATTTCTACATGCCCGACCGGCGCGATGTGTTTGCCGGTTTTCGCACGTGCGCCGCATGAAGAAAATAATTTCCGCGGACAACGCGCGCTTCAAGGCCCTGCTCAAGCTCGCGGAGTCGTCGCGCGAGCGGAAGAAACACGGACTCTCGCTGCTCGACGGCGTGCACCTCGTCGCCGCCTATCGTGAGCATGTGGGGATACCGTCCCGACTCGTCGTCAGCGACAGCGGTCTGCAGAATCCGGAAGTGAAAGACCTGCTGGCTGCCGTTGCGCCGCTGGAAGCGTTACTGTTGAGTGATGCGCTCTTCAATCAGTTGTCTACCGTCGCGACGCCCACCGGTGTTTTGGCAGCGGTCGAGACGCCGCGTCCGCCCGCGATGCCCGTACAAATCGACGCGTGCGTCCTGCTCGAAGACATCCAGGACCCGGGCAATCTCGGCTCCATACTGCGTTCGGCCGCAGCAGCGGGCATCGAGCATGTCTTTCTCTCGAAGTCATCAGTTCACGCGTGGTCGCCGCGCGTGCTGCGCGCGGGCATGGGTGCGCATTTCATGTTGCGGATATACGAGCAGTGCGATTTGGCGGCGCTGGTGCGCGAGTTCAAGGGGCAGGTGATCGCGACCAGCCAGCATGCACAGAAAACGGTGTTTGCCGCGGATCTTGCCGGGCAGGTGGCTTTTGTCTTTGGTAACGAAGGCGCAGGGTTGTCGCCGGAACTGACGGCGGCAGCGCATCAAGTGGTTTCCATTCCCATGCCTGGGCCCGCCGAATCGCTGAATATAGCGGCGGCGGCGGCGGTCTGCCTGTTCGAGCGCGTGCGCCAGCAGCGCGCGGCAGCGAAAACCTAGTAAATACGGCGCACCAGTTTCGCCTGCTGCATTATCGTAGTGGCGAGCTCTTCCACCGACTTGCTGGTCACATCGAGGTAGGGAATGCCTTCCTGGCGCATTAGCGCTTCGGCTTCGCGCACTTCGAACTCGCAATTGGTGAGCGTCGCGTAAGTGCTGCCGGGACGCCGCTCGTTGCGGATTTTTTCCAGGCGGTCGGGTTTGATGGTGAGGCCGTAAAGCCGCTTGCGCAACGACTTGACCTGCCCCGGCAACTGCATGCTGGCGAAGTCTTCCGGCACCAGCGGATAGTTGGCGGCGCGGATGCCGAACTGCATGGCGAGATAGAGGCAAGTCGGCGTCTTGCCGCAGCGCGAGACGCCGACCAGTATGACGTCGGCTTCGGCGAGGTCGCGCGTCGATACGCCGTCATCGTGACTCAGCGAGTAATTCACGGCCTCGATGCGGTGGTGATAGTCCGCGAAGTCGTTGGCGCTGTGCGAGCGGCCGACTGCGTGCGACGCCAGCACGCCGAGCTCTTTTTCCATCGGCAGAATGAAAATTTCAAAGCAATCGAGAAACAGGGCGTTGGCTTTGGCGACGACGCCCGACACGCTCTGGTTGACCAGCGTGCTGAATATCAGCGGACGCGTGCCGTCTTTGGCGCCTTGCTCGTTAATCTGCTTGACGGTCGCCTCGGCTTTTTCGACGGAGTCGACGAAGGGCAGGGTCACCTCGTTGAAAGACACCATGTCGAACTGCGTGAGCAGGCTGTGGCCCAGCATCTCGGCGGTGATTCCGGTGCGGTCCGAGATGAAAAAAGCTGAGCGCTGGTGCGGCATGGTTGATGATAGCCAACGTGATGATAAGCGGTAAAATAGCGCCTTTCGCTGCTTTGCACAATCACATGGAAGTTCGGCAATGAGCAAGGGGCAATACGTTGTAGGTTTCGAAAAGCTGCGCATGGGCGATGTCGGCCGCGTGGGCGGCAAAAACGCATCGCTGGGTGAAATGATCGGGCAGCTATCCGGCGCCGGGGTAAGGGTGCCGGGAGGCTTCGCGACGACCGCGCAGGCCTACCGCGATTTTCTCGCGCACGATGGTCTCGCCAAACGCATCGCGGATGCGCTGCTCAAGCTGGATGTCGATGACGTCAACGCGCTGGCTGCGGCAGGCAAGGAAATCCGCGGCTGGATCACGGCGCAGCCGTTTCCGGCCCATTTGGAGCAGGACATCGCAGCGGCCTACCAGGCGATGCAGAAAGGCGCGAGCGATGACTTGTCGGTCGCCGTGCGCTCGTCCGCAACTGCCGAAGACCTTCCGGACGCGTCGTTTGCCGGGCAGCAGGAGACCTTTCTCAACATTCACGGCCTGGCCAGCGTGCTCGATGCGGTCAAGCACGTGTTTGCCTCGCTTTACAACGACCGCGCGATTTCCTACCGCGTGCACAAGAATTTCGTGCACGCCGACGTTGCGCTGTCGGCGGGCATCCAGCGCATGGTGCGCAGCGACCTCGCGGCCAGCGGCGTGATGTTCACGCTCGACACCGAATCGGGGTTTGACAAGGTCGTCTTCATCACGTCGGCATATGGACTCGGCGAGACGGTAGTGCAGGGGCAGGTCAATCCGGACGAATTCTACGTCTACAAGCCGGCGCTGCAGCAGGGCAAAAACGCCATCATCCGGCGCAATCTCGGTTCCAAGGCGCTGCGGATGACTTTTACCGACGCGCGCGCGGCCGGAAAATCCGTGCGCACGGACCCGGTGCCGGAAGCCGAGCGCCGGCGTTTTTCGATCAATGACGCCGACGTCGAAGAACTCGCACGCTACGCGGTGATCATCGAGCAGCATTACAAACGCGCGATGGATATCGAATGGGGACGCGACGGTATGGATGGCAAGCTCTACATCCTGCAAGCGCGGCCGGAAACCGTCAAAGCCAGCGAGAAAGTCGACACTCTGCGTCGCTACCGGCTTAAACAGCGTTCCGACATGCTGGCCTCCGGCCGCGCCATCGGCCAGCGTGTTGGCTCGGGACCGGTAAAGCTGGTGCAAAGCGCGGCGGAAATGGATCGTGTACAGCCCGGTGACGTGCTGGTAACCGATATGACGGACCCCGACTGGGAGCCGGTCATGAAGCGCGCCTCGGCAATTGTCACGAACCGTGGCGGGCGTACCTGCCATGCGGCCATCATCGCGCGCGAACTGGGTATACCGGCGGTGGTTGGTTGCAGCGACGCGACGCGCGTATTGAAAGACGGCAAGCCGGTCACCGTGTCGTGCGCGGAAGGCGATACCGGGTTCGTCTATCGCGGCATCCTCGAAGTCGAAGTGATCGATCTGTCGCTGGAAGCGATGCCCAAGGCGCCACTCAAGATCACGATGAACGTGGGCAATCCCGAGCTCGCGTTCGAATTCCAGCGTCTGCCCAACGATGGCGTGGGGCTGGCGCGGCTCGAATTCATCATCGCGCGCATGATAGGCGTGCATCCCAAGGCGGTGCTGGCTTACCCGGACCTGCCGGGAGACCTCAAGCTGGCGGTCGAGCAGCACGCGGCGGGTTATGCCAACCCGGTCGAGTTTTATGTCGAAAAGCTGGTCGAAGGCGTGGCGACACTGGGCGCGGCGTTCTGGCCCAAGCCGGTAATCGTGCGCCTCTCGGACTTCAAGTCGAATGAATATTCAAGCCTGACCGGCGGTTCAAAATACGAGCCGCACGAAGAAAATCCCATGCTCGGCTTTCGCGGCGCCTCGCGCTATATCGCCGCCGGTTTCCGCGACTGCTTCGAGCTCGAATGCCGCGCCATGAAGAAGGTGCGCGACGGCATGGGGCTCACCAACGTCGAGATCATGGTGCCGTTCGTGCGCACCGTCGGCGAGGCGAAAAAGGTCATTGAACTGCTCGCGCAAAACGGCTTGAAGCGCGGTGAGAACGGGCTGCGCATCATCATGATGTGCGAGATCCCGTCGAACGCGATTCTGGCGGACGAGTTCCTCGAGCATTTCGACGGGTTCTCGATCGGCTCCAACGACATGACGCAAATGACTCTCGCGCTCGACCGCGACTCGGGCATCATCGCCGAGGGTTTCGACGAGCGCGACCCGGCGGTCAAGCACATGCTGCATCTCGCCATCCAGGCGTGCCGCAAGGCGGGCAAGTACGTGGGCATCTGCGGGCAGGGACCGTCCGACCACCCGGACCTCGCCAAATGGCTGATGGAGGAGGGCATAGAGAGCCTCTCGCTGAATCCCGACACCGTGGTCGAAACCTGGCTTTACCTCGCACGCGAAGTCAAGAACGCGGCGCCGCCGCGCTGACAAGCTGGTGGATGGGTTCACCCGGGACGCACGAATTTCATTGAGTGCGGGGGCCGTTTCGCGCTAGAATGTGCAAACGGACTAGACATGAAATGACCAAATACATCTTTGTCACAGGTGGTGTAGTTTCCTCCCTAGGCAAAGGTATCGCTGCCGCCTCCCTTGCCGCCATCCTCGAGACGCGCGGCCTCAAGGTTTCGATGCTCAAGCTGGATCCCTACATCAATGTGGATCCCGGCACCATGAGCCCCTTCCAGCACGGCGAAGTGTTCGTCACCGACGACGGTGCGGAGACCGACCTCGACCTCGGCCATTACGAGCGCTTCGTCAGCGCCAAGATGGGCAAGCGCAACAACTTCACGACCGGCCAGATCTACGAGAGCGTGATCAAGAAGGAGCGCCACGGCGACTACCTTGGCGGCACCGTGCAGGTGATTCCGCACATCACGGACGAAATCAAGCTGTTCATCGGGCGGGGTGCTGCCGGTGCCGAAGTGGCCATCGTCGAAATCGGCGGCACGGTCGGCGATATCGAATCGCTGCCTTTCCTCGAAGCGATACGCCAGATGGGCATCGAAATCGGGCGCAACAACGTCTGCTATATCCACCTGACGCTGGTGCCGTATATCGCATCGGCCGGCGAAATCAAGACCAAGCCGACCCAGCACTCGGTCAAGGAACTGCGCGAAATCGGTATCCAGCCTGATGTCCTGCTGTGCCGCGCCGACCGCACGCTGCCGGACGACGAGCGGCGCAAGATCGCGCTCTTCACCAACGTGCTGGTTGAAGCCGTGATATCGGCGGTCGACACCGACAGCATCTACAAGATCCCGGGCATGCTGCACGCGCAAAATCTCGACGACATCGTCTGCCGCAAGCTGGAAATCACGCCGCCGCGCGCGGACCTCGCGGTGTGGGACAAACTCGTTTACGCGCTTGAGCATCCGACCAAGTCGGTCTCTATTGCGCTGGTCGGCAAGTACGTCGACCTGACCGAATCGTACAAATCGTTGTCCGAGGCATTGATACATGCGGGCATACATACCGGCGCAAAAATTCATATCCATTACATCGATTCCGAGTCGATCGAGCAAAACGGCATCGGCTGTCTCGCCAACATGGACGCCATTCTGGTGCCGGGCGGTTTCGGCAAACGCGGCGTTGAAGGCAAAATCAAGGCGATCCGTTACGCGCGGGAGAACAAGCTGCCCTATCTCGGTATCTGTTTGGGCATGCAGTTGGCGGTGATCGAGTTCGCGCGTAACGTCGTCGGCCTGGAAGGCGCGCACAGTACCGAATTCGAGGCTGCGACGCCGCATCCGGTGATTGCACTGATTACGGAATGGCAGGAGCGCGACGGCCGTGTCGAACACCGCGACGCCAACTCCGATCTCGGCGGTACGATGCGCCTGGGTGGCCAGGAGTGCCTGCTCAAAGCCGGCAGCATAGTGCGCGAGGTGTATGGCGCCGAAAGCGTCGTCGAGCGGCATCGCCATCGCTATGAGGTAAACAATCATTATCTGCCGCGCATCGAAGCGGCCGGCATGCGCATGTCCGGCACCTCGGTCAAGAACGAATTGTGCGAGATGATCGAACTGCCCAGCGAAGGACGCCACGCGCATCCGTGGTTTATTGGCTGCCAGTTCCATCCCGAATTCACTTCGACGCCGCGCAGCGGCCATCCGCTGTTCAACGCTTTCATCCGCGCCGCGTTGAGCAATGCCAAATCCACCGACGCGTTTCCCGCCGCAGCTCCCCAGCTGCAGAACATCGCGTGACGCCCCGTGAAACTGTGTGGATTTGAAGTTGGCCTGGACCGGCCCATATTTCTGATAGCAGGGCCGTGCGCGATCGAATCGCGCCAGCTTGCGATGGATACCGCCGGGCAGTTGAAGGAAATCTGCGCGGCGGTCGGTGTGCCGTTCATCTACAAGTCTTCGTTCGACAAGGCCAACCGCAGTTCGGGCAAGTCTTTCCGTGGCGTCGGCATGGACGAAGGTCTGCAGATACTGGCGGACGTGCGCACGCAGATCGGCGTGCCGGTATTGACCGACATTCACGACATCGAGCAGGTCAAGCCGGTCGCCGCAGTCGTCGACGTTTTGCAGACGCCCGCGTTCCTGTGCAGGCAGACCGATTTTATCCATGCTGCGGCGAGCGCCGGCAAACCGGTCAATATCAAGAAAGGCCAGTTTCTCGCTCCCGGCGACATGAAGAACGTGGTCGACAAGGCGCGCGAAGTCAGCGGGCAGGACAACATCATGGTCTGCGAGCGGGGTGCCAGCTTCGGTTACAACAATCTGGTGTCCGACATGCGCTCGCTGATGATCATGCGCGAGACCGGCTGTCCGGTGGTCTACGACGCCACGCATTCCGTGCAACTGCCGGGCGGGCAGGGCACATCCAGCGGCGGTCAACGCGAGTTCATCCCGGTACTGGCGCGTGCGGCGGTCGCCAGCGGCGTCGCCGGTTTGTTTATGGAAACGCATCCGAACCCGGAGAAAGCGCTGTCCGACGGCCCCAACGCGTGGCCGTTGAAGCATATGAAAGCGCTGCTGGAAACATTGAAGATGCTGGATGTCCTGGTCAAGCAGCGCGGATTTGCCGAACAACTCGTTTCAGGTCAGGGAAAATCATGAGTGCGATAGTAGATGTGATTGCGCGCGAAATCCTCGATTCGCGCGGGCTGCCGACAGTGGAGGCCGATGTGCTGCTCGAGTCCGGCGTGCTGGGCCGTGCCGCGGTGCCGTCAGGCGCTTCGACCGGAACGCGCGAGGCGATCGAACTGCGCGACGGCGATGAAAAACGCTATTTCGGCAAAGGCGTGCAGCGCGCGGTCGAAAACGTGAATACCGAAATATGCGAAGCCATCATCGGGCTCGATGCGGTGGAGCAGCGCTTCATCGACCAGACGCTGATCGAAACCGACGGCACCGAAAACAAATCGCGCCTCGGCGCCAATGCGACGCTCGCAGTGTCGCTGGCGGTCGCCAAGGCCGCGGCCGAGGAGTGCGGGCTGCCGCTGCACCGCTACCTGGGTGGCGCCGGCGCGATGTCGATGCCGGTGCCGATGATGAACGTCATCAACGGCGGCGCGCATGCCGACAACAGTCTCGACATGCAGGAGTTCATGCTGGTGCCGGTCGGCATGCCGACCTTCAGCGAAGCGCTGCGCTGCGGCTCGGAAGTTTTTCATGCGCTGAAAAAACTGCTCAAGGACAAGGGTCTGTCGACTGCCGTCGGCGATGAAGGTGGTTTCGCGCCGCGGCTTGCCAACCACGAAGCGGCGATCAAGCTCATCATGGAAGCGATCGCGGCAGCGGGTTACGCGCCGGGCACCGAAGTTGCGCTGGCACTCGATTGCGCCAGTTCCGAATTTTATGCAGACGGCGAATACACGCTGGCGTGCGAAGGTAAAACGCTGAAGGCAGCGGAGTTCACCGACCTGCTTGCGGGCTGGTGCGACCAGTACCCGATCATCAGCATAGAAGACGGCATGGCCGAAAACGACTGGGACGGCTGGAAGATCCTGACTGAGCGGCTGGGCAAGAAAGTGCAGTTGGTGGGCGACGATATATTCGTCACCAATACCAAAATTATCGCGAAAGGCATCGCGGAAGGCATCGCCAATTCGGTGCTGATCAAGGTCAACCAGATCGGCACTCTGACCGAGACGCTGGCAGCGATCGAAATGGCGAAGCGCGCGGGCTACACGTCGGTGGTGTCGCACCGCTCCGGCGAAACCGAAGACACCACGATCGCGGATATCGCCGTAGCGACGAACGCGATGCAGATCAAGACTGGATCGCTCAGCCGCTCCGACCGCCTCGCCAAATACAACCAGCTGCTGCGCATCGA
>JAIOOZ010000608.1 GCA_021414185.1 Betaproteobacteria bacterium | reverse complement strand
TTCATCGGCGTTTATCTGCGGTTCCATCGTTTTTGGATTGAATAGACTCTAGTCCGCATGGCGCTTGTCGAAGTCCCACACCGCCTCGAACCCCATCAGTTTTGCAAATTCGTTGAAGTTGTATAGCGGCGCACTCGCGCCGACGCTCGAACCGTCGTGCCGTAGCGTCTTATAAACGGATTCCAGCGCAGCACCGGCGGCAAGAAATCCGGTGGCCGGAAAAATCGCGATCCGGTAGCCCAGCTTTTCGAGCTGAGCGGCCGGCAAAACCGGCGTCTTGCCGCCTTCGACCATGTTTGCCATCAGCGGCAACTCGAAACTCGCGCAGATTTTTTCCATCTCGCGTTCCGACTCCGGCGATTCAACAAATAATATATCGGCGCCTGCCTTGGCATAAGCTTCGGCACGGCGCAGCGCTTCATCCAGTCCATGCGCAGTACGCGCATCGGTGCGCGCAACAATCAGGATATCGCCGTCACCGCGCGCTTCGACCGCAACGCGGATTTTTTTCACCATGTCGGCGGCGGGAATCACGCGCCGGCCCGGCGTGTGGCCGCATTTTTTCGGGAATTCCTGGTCTTCGAGCTGCACCGCCGCCGCGCCAGCCTTGATATAGCCGCGCACGGTATGCGCGACGTTCAGCAAACCACCGTAACCCGTATCCGCGTCGGCAATCAAAGGCGTACTCGCAATCGTGCAGATCTGGTTCACGCGACCAACCATGTCGGAATACGTCGCCAGCCCTGCATCGGGCAAGCCCAGATGCGAAGCGACTACCCCAAAACCCGTCATGTAAAGCGCCGGGAATCCCATGCGGTCGGCGATGCGCGCCGAGATCATGTCGTAAATACCCGGCGCGGTGATCAGGCCTTTGGCTGCCAGCCGCGCGCGCAATGCGCCTGCCGTCGATGTCATATGCTTTCCCTGTTAAAAACCCGCGGCGGCGTGTGCCATACTATGCGCAAACATCGGCGTGCGCGGGACAAACCGGATGATAATCCAATCGGTGCCCGCTCATGCCGGACATAAAGAAGGAGGAGAAAACAATGCGCCCTGCCCTGAGATTTTCATTGCGTGCCTGCTGCGGTCTTGCGCTGATGGTCTTTGCGCATGCCGGCCATGCCCAACCCTATCCGCACAAATCGATCCGGCTGATCGTGCCGTTTGCCGCCGGCGGCTCGACCGACGCACTCGCGCGCGCCATAGGCCAGAAACTCGGGGACGGTTTCGGCCAGCAGGTCATCATCGACAACCGCACCGGCGCCAACGGGAACATCGGCACCGACATGGTCGCCAAGGCCAATGCCGACGGCTACACGCTGCTGATGGCATTCGACGCGACGATGGTCATCAATCCGTCGGCTTACAGCAAGCTGCCTTTCGATCCGGTCAAGGATTTCGCGCCCATCACCAAGGTTGCTGCGCTGCCGCTCATCCTCGTCGCGCATCCGTCGTTTCCGCCGTCGAATACCAAGGAACTGATACCGTACGCAAAAAGCAAACCCGGCCTCAATTATTCGTCGTCGGGCCATGCGAGCACACCGCACCTCGCAATGCTCCTGTTCGAGCAACGCACCGGCACCCAGTTCACGCATATCGCCTACAAGGGCGGCGGCCAGGCCGTCATCGACGTGCTGGCAGGCCAGATCCCATTACTGGCAACTGCTATTCCAACCGTGCAAGCGCACATCAAGGCCGGTAAACTCAAAGGCATCGCGCTGACGAGCGCCAAACGTCACGCGTCTTTGCCTGACGTCGGCACTTTCGCGGAAGGCGGCCTGACCGGCTTCGATATCTCCGCGTGGTACGGCCTGCTTGCCCCCGCCGGCACGCCGCGTGCAGTGGTCATGCGCGTTCACGACGAAACCGTGAAAATCCTCGCCACGCCGGAAATGAAAGACCGTTTCCAGAACACGTTGGGCGGCGATGCGGTCGGCAACACGCCGGAACAGTTTGCCGCCGACATCAAGAACGATATTGAGCGCTGGGGGAAAATCGTCCGCCAGACCGGCATCAAGCTCGAGTAAAAATCCTCAATCGGCGCGCGCGCCGGAATCCTTGACGACTTTCGTCCATTTCGCCAGATCGCGCTTGAGCACGGCCGCGAATTCTTCCGGCGTGCTGCCGACGACTTCGCCGCCATCCGCCGCGATGCGTGCACGCGTATCGTCGTTGCGCAGGTCGGCAATGATGGCCGCGTAAAGCTTCGAAGTAATTTCCGGTGGCGTTCCGGCCGGTGCCATCACGCCGTACCAGGTAACTGCCTCGTAGCCAGGCACGCCTGCTTCCGCTATCGTCGGCAACTCTGGAATCGCACCGGCGCGCTTGGCTGCGGTCACTGCAAGCCCTTTCAATCTGCCGCTCTTCACCTGCGGCAGCGTCGGCGGCAAATTCAGGAGACCCATTTCAACCTGCCCGCCGATGACGCCGAGCGCGGCGGATGGTGCGCCCTTGAACGGGATATGCACGATGCGGATATTGGCCATGGTGCGAAACAGTTCGCCCGACAGGTGCGCAGTGGAACCGCTGCCGCCAGAACCGAAAGACAACTGGCCCGGACGCGCTTTCGCGAGCGCTATCAATTCGCGCACCGATTTCACCGGCAACGACGGATGCACGATGAGTATATTGGGCGCGATGGAAACGATGGTAATCGGCACGAAATCCCGCACCGGGTCCCACGATAATTTCGGATACAGGGCGGGACTCACTGCATGCGACCCGGCGCTCGCCATCACCAGCGTATAGCCGTCGGGCGGCGCTTTGGCCGCAAGCTCGGCCGCAATCGACCCGCCAGCGCCGGCCCGATTCTCGATGACGACGGACTGACCCAGTGCCACGTTCAGTTTCTGGCCGACGATACGCGCGGTGATATCGGGGCCGCTGCCGGCCGCCGCGGTGACTATCATGCGGATCGGCTTGGCCGGATATTGCGCGGCAGTCTGCGCCGCCGCGGGAAGCGCAATGAGCAAAGCGAGAAACAAAAAGATCGGCATGTGCGCGTCCGGAACAATTCAATGCCTGATGATACCGGTAAACGGATTGCGCAGCCGCACGCCGATTGACAGCGGCGGCATTACCGCCAAGAATGCTGGCCTCGCGCCATGAAATTCCTGCCGCGTCAAAACCTGGAGGATCCCTTGATACAAAGACCAACGTCCGTTCTGCGCTCGCTCGTCAAGCGCGGTAAATTTCTTGAGCTGCCCGCGGCATTCGATCCGCTCACCGCGCGCATCGTCGAAGCCGCCGGCTTCAAGTCCATCTACAACGGCGGTTTCGTGACTGGCGGCATGTCCGCAATCTCGGAGCCCCTGCTCACCATGACCGAGCAGATCGGCGTCGCCGCCAATATCGCGGCGACCGTCAAAATCCCGGTCGTGATGGACGCCGGCGCCGGCTGGGGCGAGCCGCTGCATACCATGCGCACCGTGCGCGAATGCATCCGCAACGGCATCGCCGGCGTGCACATCGAAGACCAGCTCTTCCCCAAGCGCGCGCACTATCACACCTATATCGCGCACAACATTCCGATCAACGAATACGCCGACAAGATCCGCCTCGCCTGCGAGCAGCGCGACCGCAGCGACCCCGACTTCGTGATCATCGCGCGCTCCGACGCTTGCCGCGAGCAGGGGTTCCAGGAAGCCGTCAAGCGCGTCAACCGCGCCGCTGACGTCGGTGCCGATATGGGGCTGATATTTCCCCGGTCTGCGGCCGAAACCATCAAGACGCCCAAGGTCTGCAAGGTGCCGATGGTCTACGTGCAAAGCCGCGGCAACCGCGATGGCCGCCCGCTTTACAGCTTCAAACAGCTCGAAGACATGGGTTACGCGGGCTGCATCGACGCCATCCTCGCCATCAACGTCCACTTTCACTTCATGACCCGCGCGATGAAGGAACTGAAAAAGACCGGCGATTACACGGGCATGACCAATGCGGAATGCGTCGCCGCGCGCCACGGCACCGAAACCCTGATCGGGCTCGACGATTACTACGAGATCGAACGCAAGACCGTCGAAAAAGCGTATGCTGCTAAGCGCAACTCCAAAAAGTGAAACCACGCCCGCCGCACGCGGTCAGCAAGCGCCGCAGCCCAGTCTTTTAATAAGCGCCGCCTGATCCTCCATCCAATGTCCGGTTGTCCGTCACCCAAAAGGATTCCGCAGACGGTTTGTCGACTGCGGCACACCTGCACAAGATTTTACAGTCAACAGATTTCGCAGTTTTACAGCAGAATAGGGATGCCGGCACTTGCATAAATTGACAGCGTCATAACCTCCGCGCCATAATTTAAACCGTTCGATGCGGTCGAAAAACGTGGCCATGCGAAGCACAACAAAAGCGAGTCAATGGAGGCGCCGCCATGCCGAAGCGCAGCATCGCAGTCCTTAGTTTTCTCATCGCAACTACGGCCGGTACATTCGCGGCCGAGCTGGCGGCCACAAGCCCAGTGCGCAACGCTGGGGAGAACACTTCGCCATGGAAAATCGGCGACAGCTACACCTACCGGATTACCGATCTCTTTACCAAGGCCATTACGGAAGAGTACACGGAGACGATCACCGCAGTGACGGATACTCAGGTCGTCTTCGATAACGGGAAGCACATTACGGACCTATACGGAAGGGAGATTCGAAGCCGACTTGGCGGCCAGATTGAGCGTCCGAGCGCGCCGCCCCGTCAATATAGCGTCGGCCAAAGTTGGTCTGAAAAATACCTGGTGAGGACGCAGAACGGCAACGTGTTTCAGAATTCAATCGATATCAGCGTCGTTGCCCACGAGGAGATTACGGCGCCGGCGGGAACATTTGCCGCGTTCAAGCTCGAGGGTAAAGGAACGCGTTCGCTATATAAGGGCAATGCAATGGAGCAGGCCCCCGCCATGACCGACTTCGTAAGGTGGGTGGTGCCGGAACTCGGCAACCGGCGGATCCGCGAGGAACAGCGTCAATGGCATGCCGGCGCATTCCGCAGCTTTGAATTAGCCAATCGGGCTGACCTGATTGCCGTCAAGCCGGCAAATCAAGACGCGCCGGTACGCCAGTAGCAGGAGACGACATGGCGCTTCGTTCTCCCGTGCGGCAGTTTCACGACTCCCGCCGCCGCTGGTTGATACAGGCAGGCGCTCTGGCGTCTTCCACTGCCTTGCCGTTGTGGGTAGCCCGCGCAGGCGCGGAGTCACAATCGACGCTCAATGCGCTGCCGCGGATAGCGTTGATTATCGGCAACACGAAATACCCCGACGCTCCACTTAAGAATCCTGGCAACGATGCCAGGGCAATTGCGGGTGAACTGCAGAAGGTCGGATTCAAGGTAAACCTGCAACTGGATACCGGACGCATGCAACTCGCCGACGCGATCCAGGCGTTCGGTGCAGACCTCGCCAAGACCAAAGGCGTGGTCCTCTTTTACTACGCGGGCCACGGCGCGCAACTCGGATGGCGCAACTACCTGATTCCGGTCGATGCCGACGTCGAAAAACTCGAGGACATGCGGACCAAGACCGTCGAGCTCAATACGTTGCTTGCTGGCCTCACCAAGGCGCAGAACGCGATGAACGTGATTATCCTGGACGCCTGCCGCGACAACCCCTTTGGCACCAAGGTGCCGACCGAGCACAAGGGGCTTTCACAATTCGACGCGCCGCCGGGTTCGTTGCTTGCATATGCCACGTCGCCGGGCAACACGGCCGGTGACGGAGAGGGAGCGAACGGACTATATACCGAGTACCTTTTACGCGAGATCAAGGTCCCGGAAGCGAAGATTGAGGACGTGCTCAAACGCGTTCGACTCAACGTGCGGCGCAAGTCTGAAGGCCAGCAGATCCCGTGGGAAAGCACCTCGTTGGAGGAAGACTTCTACTTCCTGCCGCCACAGCAAATCAAAAAACTATCCGAAGCGGAACTGGAAAAGAAATTCGATGAGGAACTGAAGCTTTGGGAGGGCGCCAAGGCCGCTCGAGCGGCTGCGCCGCTGGAGGATTATCTGCGACGCTATCCCAATGGCGAGTTCGCCGAACTTGCACAATTGGAACTTGATTACGTGCTCGCCAAACAAGGCGAAAAGCGCATCGAGGTTCAATCGCAGGCCGGCAATCCATTCACGCAGGGCTTCGCACGCGCGAACACCGATTTCAAGGTCGGTGACTTTTATTCGTATCGTGTACTGGACCTCGAATCCAAGTCTGAGAAACACGTCTTGCGAGGCGAGGTTACCTCTGTAAATGGCGACGAGGTAACGTTCGATAAAGGCCAAGTGGTACTCGATCGAATGGGCAACACGCGCCGGAACTCACAAGGATTCCGTTTTAGCGACAACCAGAACATGCCGCTCGAGTTTAGCGTCGGCAAGAAATGGACGACGCAGTACCGCACCTACCCGCCGAACATTCCCGCCCATATCCGTGTCATGAGCGAGGTGGTCTACAAGATTGCGGGACGGGACAAGATACAGGTACCAGCCGGCGTCTTTGAATGCTTTCGTGTTGAGGGGCGCGGCCAAGGTAGCTCGCCGAAGGGCAACGTGATTGTATCGAGCGTCACGTGGTGGGCGCCCGAGCTCGTGCGCCGCTTCGTAGCGCAAGAACACACGCGCGAGCCGCCGACCGGTTCGTCAGTTCCCGCCAGCCACGAGCGGATGGAGTTACTGGAATTCAAGCAGTCCTGAGCGACAAGGATAACCATGGTCCCGAAACGCAGGCAAGCGATTCAGCGCGGACTCGCGGCCGAGGCGTTGAACTATTCGACGACACTGCCGCTATGGGTTCTACGCGCCGCCGCGCAATGGCAATCGACGTTGAATGCACTGCCGCGCATTGCACTGATCATCGGCAACTCTAGGCCCCTCTACGGGCCGCTGAAGAATTCCGAAAACGATGCAAAGGCGATCGCCGGCGAATTACAGAAAGTTGGATATAGGCCGCGTGCAACTGGCGGCTGCCAATCGTGAGTTCGGCGTGGACCTTAGGGGCACGAGACTCTTCTACTGCGCGGGCCACGGTGCCCAATTCGGTCTGCCTGCCACTAAACGTTTACGGTCGCCACCAACGTCCAAGTCTACTTTTTGCGATCCCCGCAGTCCGTGGCGACGTGGGAGCAAAGAAATCACCAACGGCTCGTCACGACAGTGGTTCCCGAAAGGAACGAATCTCTCAGGTTACTCACAATCGCACCTGAACAAGATCGCGCTACATTTAAGCCAACGCCCCAAAAAGACCTTGAGATTTGCAAGCCCGCCGAAATGCTAGCGGCCGTGTCGAAATGACCGCTTGACCCCGCCGCCGGAAGCAGACACTACCGATCAGATCCGCTGGCGTCATCCATCGCCCCATTTCACACTTGTCTTTCACCGCTTGCGTTCGCCGTGCGGCGGCGCACCATCCGGCGTCTGCATTCGTAAACAGGATTGTTGACACTTTAGTTTACAACTTCTACGATGCGGCGATGGTCAAACACCGCCCCGCTCCATCGCGCGCCCATGGCGCCGCCGCCCTGCTGCCGGCGCTGCGCGAGCGCATCGCGCGCCACGCGCTGCCGCCCGGCACCAAATTGCTCGAAACCGATCTCGCGCGCGAATTCGGCGTATCGCGCGCCAAAGTGCGCGATGCGTTCGGCGTGCTCGAGCAGCGTGGGCTGA
>JAIOOZ010000653.1 GCA_021414185.1 Betaproteobacteria bacterium | reverse complement strand
CCGAGCACCGCGGATTCACGCACGTTGATGTCCCAACGAAACAGCACGACCGACCAGAACGCGGGCTGGATCTGCGGCCAGTAGCCCTTGGTCAGGACCGAGAACCACGGCGCGCCGGTTGCCTGCAGCGCTTCTATGGTGCCCTTGTTCGCCTCCTCGATCGCTTCACCCACCAGCTTGCCGACGAAGCCAATCGAGCGAAACGCTATGGCGAGCGTGCCGGCCAGCGCACCGGGGCCGAATACCGCGACGAACAGCAGCGCCCACACCAGTGAATTGACCGAGCGGCTGGCCACCAGCAACAGGCGCGCGACAAAATTGAGCGGACGGCTGGGTGTGATGTTGTAGGCGGCCATGATGCCGATCGGGAACGCCATGACCACCGCCAGGATGGTGCCGAGTGTTGCGATGTGCAGCGTCTCCACCAGCGCTTCGTGCACGCCTTTGGGGTAATAGCTGAAAGCTACCGGCCACATGCGCTTCAGCAGATCGGCCATCTGCTCCGGGGCGTCGAGCAGGAATTCCGGAATGACTTCCACAGACTGGATCGACATCACGACCGCCGTCACCATCGCGAGATAGACGGCGAAACGCGCGATCCGCTGTGCCGGCGTAAACCGCCGCCAGGTCCTGGCTTCGAGTGCGGCGGCCGTCACGGCTTATTCCTCATCGACCTTGCCGCGTTCGAGGAAAACCGCGCGCACCCGCGTCGCCAATAGTTCGCCGGCGAATATCAGAAAGATGATGGAAAGCAGCATCGCGCATACAAAGTCGTAATCGAAGCGCTGGAACGCGGCAAACAGCGCGCCGCCTATGCCGCCGGCGCCGACGATGCCGACCATCGTCGAATTGCGCAGATTGGAATCGAGCTGGTAAGTCGCAAAACCGATGAAGCGGCCGAATACCTGCGGCAGCACGCCGTAGGTGATGACGTTCATGAACGGCGCGCCGGTCGCACGCACCGCCTCGACCTGTTTCAGTGAAATCTCCTCGATCGCCTCGGCGAACAATTTGCCGATGAAGCCGATCGATGCGACTGTCAGCGCGGCTATCCCCGACAGCGCGCCGAAACCCAATGCCTTGACGAAAACAATGGCGACGATCACCGGGTGAAACGAGCGGCACAGAGCAATCAGCAGGCGGAAAGGCCATGTCACCCACACCGGCATCAGGTTGCGTGCCGCCAGCAGCCCGATCGGCAGCGACACCAGGATGCCGAGCGTAGACGCCAGCACCGCGATCTCTATGCTTTCGGTAAGCCCCTTGAGCAGAATTTCCCAGCGCGCGAAGTTCGGCGGAAACATGCGCCCGATGAAGCGCGCGCCGTTATCCAGACCGATCATGAAGCGCGCCCAGGTGAAATCCAGCAGCGAGCATGCGTAGACGATGTAGACGACGAGCAGCAGCCAGCCGGCGCGTGCCCACCAGTTGGACGGGAATGCTACGCGGACTGCTGCGGCGCTCGCGTTCATGCGCGGAGCCAGCCCTCCCCGCCGTATATCGTTTTCAGATGCACATCCGTGAGTCCCGCCGACGCGCCGTCATAAACGACGACCCCGCCCGACATGCCGACGATGCGGTCGGCAAACCGCTTGGCGAGTTCGACGTCGTGCATGTTGACGATAATCGGAATGTTTTTCGCCGTGCCAAGCTCGTGTATCAACGTCATGATCTCGACCGAGGTCTTGGGATCCAGCGACGAAGTTGGCTCGTCGGCCAGCAC
>JAIOOZ010000668.1 GCA_021414185.1 Betaproteobacteria bacterium | reverse complement strand
GTACACCGCCGATACCTCGCATATCCGCCGCCGCGCCGGTTTCAAACTGACTGACCACGGCACGGACCTGACCGGGGCGCTGGATCAGGCGAACTACTGTATCTGGTGCCATGAGCAGGGCAAGGATTCCTGCTCCAAAGGGCTCAAGGAAAAAGGCGGCAGCGGGCGCGGCGCGGCATCGTTCAAAAAGAGTCCGTTCGGCGTGACGCTCGCCGGTTGCCCGCTGGAAGAAAAAATATCCGAGTTCCACAAGCTGAAGACCCAGGGTGTCGCCATCGGTGCACTCGCGGTGATCGTTGTCGACAACCCGATGGTGGCGGCGACCGGGCACCGCATCTGCAACGATTGCATGAAAGCCTGCATCTATCAGAAGCAGGAGCCGGTCGATATTCCGCAAGCGGAAACGCGCACCCTGAAGGATGTTCTCGAACTGCCGTGGGGGTTTGAAATTTACAGCCTGCTCACGCGCTGGAACCCGCTCAATCTGCGCACGCCTTACCCCAAAGCGCCGTCGGGCAAGCGCGTGCTGGTCGCGGGCATGGGGCCGGCTGGATTCTCATTGACGCATTTCCTGATGAACGACGGCCATACCGTCGTCGGCGTCGATGGACTCAAGATCGAACCACTGCCGGCGCATATTTCCGGCGTCGACGTCCATGGCGCGCGCGTGGCCTGCGAACCGATCCGCGACGTGCATGAACTCTATGAGGCGCTCGACGAGCGGGTGATGGCCGGCTTCGGTGGCGTCGCTGAATATGGCATCACGGTGCGCTGGGACAAGAATTTCCTGAAAATCATCCGCCTGCTGATCGAGCGCCGCGACCAGTTCGCACTGTTCGGCGGCGTGCGCTTCGGCGGCACGCTGACAACGGATGAAGCTTTCGCACTTGGCTTCGACCATATCGCGCTGGCGCTGGGCGCGGGACGTCCAACTGTGCTCGATATGCCCAATGGGCTGGCGCGCGGTGTGCGCACCGCATCGGATTTCCTGATGGCGCTGCAATTGACTGGTGCGGCCAAAGCCGACTCGATAGCCAATATGCAAGTGCGCTTGCCAGTGGTGGTGGTCGGCGGCGGTTTGACGGCGATCGATACCGCCACGGAGTCTCTCGCGTATTACCCTCTGCAGGTTGAGAAGTTTCTTGCCCGCTACGAAACGATGGCGCGCGAGCACGGCGAGGCGGCCGCACGCATTGCGTGGAACGACGAAGAGCGCGTTATTGCCGATGAGTTTCTGGCCCATGCCCGGGCTCTGCGCAACGAGCGCATGCAAGCATCTGCCGAAGGACGAGAGCCGCGCACGCTGGAACTGCTGCAGGGCTGGGGTGGTGTGACGATTGCGTACCGCCGGCGCCTGATCGACAGCCCTTCGTACACGTTGAATCACGAAGAAGTGCAGAAAGCGCTGGAAGAGGGCATACGTTTTGCAGAAGGTCTGACACCGCTGGGCGTCGATATCGACGGCAACGGTCATGCACGCGCGTTACGCGTTGCCGTGCAGACACGCGCCGAAGATGGCAAATGGTCGGAAACCGGGCAAGCCGAGTTGCCGGCGCGAACGGTGCTGATAGCGGCAGGTACCCAGCCGAATACGGTGCTCGCGCGCGAGGAAGCGCCGTCGTTTACGCTCGATGGCAAGTATTTCCGCGCCTGCGGCGAAGACGGGCAGCCGCTGGCCGTCGAAAAGTCAATTTCCAAACCTGAGCAGGTCCGCGTGCTGCTGTCGCGGCGCGAGGATGGCCGCTTCGTCAGCTACTTCGGTGACGTGCATCCGTCTTTTTTCGGCAACGTGGTCAAAGCGATCGGCAGCGCGAAGCAGGGTTATCCGAGCGTCAGCCGCGTGCTGACCAAAGTGAATGCGGCGTCCAGCCTCGACAGCAGCGCATTCCTCGCGAAGCTGAACGACGAGCTGCGCGCGACCGTGCATGAAGTCATCCGTCTCACGCCGACCATAGTCGAAGTCGTGGTGCGCGCACCCATCGCCGCGCGGCGTTTCCGCCCCGGCCAGTTCTACCGGCTGCAGAATTTTGAAACGAGCGCATTGAACGCGGAGCATTCGCGGCTGGCGATGGAAGGGCTCGCGCTGACCGGCGCCTGGGTAGATGCCGAACGCGGGCTGATTTCCACCATCGTGCTCGAAATGGGCGGCTCGAGCGACATGTGCGTGTTGCTGAAACCGGGCGAGCCGGTCGTGATGATGGGGCCTACCGGCGCGCCGACCGAAATTCCGGTCAACGAGACGGTCGTTCTGGTCGGCGGCGGGCTCGGCAATGCCGTGCTGTTTTCGATCGGGCAGGCGATGCGGGCCGCCGGCAATCGCGTGCTGTACTTCGCCGGCTACAAGCACATGATAGACCGCTACAAGGTGGCCGATATCGAAGCGGCTGCGGACGTGGTCGTCTGGTGCTGCGACGAAGAGCCGGGATTTACGCCGCAACGGCCGCTCGACCGCACCTTCGTCGGCAATATCGTGCAGGCGATACACGCCTATGCCGTCGGCAATCTCGGCAATCCGGAAATTTCACTGAAGTCAGCCGACCGCCTGATTGCCATCGGCTCCGACCGCATGATGGCGGCCGTTGCGCAGGCGCGCCATGCGGAGTTGAAGCCGTTTCTCAAGCCGCATCATTTTGCGATCGGCTCGATCAACTCGCCGATGCAATGCATGATGAAGGAAATCTGCGCGCAGTGCCTGCAGCCGCACGTCGACCCGGCGACCGGCAAGACGAGTTATGTGTTCTCGTGCTTCAACCAGGACCAGCCGCTCGATAACGTCGACTGGCCGGCGCTCAACCAGCGCCTGCGCCAGAATTCAGTGCAGGAGAAACTGACTGCCGAGTGGATAGACCATTGCCTGGTCAAGCTCGGCAAGCGGGAAATGCAGCGCGTCTGACGCGGCCTACTGACGCCCCATTTCGCGCAACACGCCGCCCAGCGTGCCCACCATCTCGTCGATCTGCGGTTTGCTGATGATGAGCGGCGGTGACAGTGCAACGATGTCGCCGGTGGTGCGGACCAAAACGCCTTTTTCGTAGCAGCGCTGGAAGACTTCGAAAGCGCGCGCCGTCGGTTTGCCCGGAATCGGCTCGAGTTCGATGCCCGCCACCATTCCCATATTGCGCACGTCGATGACGTGCGGCAGCTCGCGCAGGCTGTGCACGGCATCTTCGAAGTAGGGCGCGAGGTCACCGGCGCGTTTGAACAGCTGTTCTTCTTCGAACACGTCGAGACTGGCCAGCGCGGCCGCGCTGGCCAGCGGGTGGCCGGAGTAGGTATAGCCGTGAAACAGCTCTATGGTGTTTTCCGGCGCAGCGGCCATCATGCCGTCGTAAATGCCTTTGCGCACCATGACGGCACCCATAGGCACACTGCCGTTGGTGAGGCCTTTGGCAAGACAGATGATGTCCGGAATGATGCCGAGTTTCTCGCAGGCGAACGACGCGCCGAGGCGGCCGAAACCGGTAATCACTTCATCGAATATGAGCAGGATGCCGTGCTTGTCGCAAATCTGGCGCAATCTCTCCAGATAACCTTTGGGCGGGACGAGGACACCGGCCGAGCCGGCAAGCGGTTCGACGATGACCGCGGCGATGTTGGAGGCATCGTGCAACGGGATGATGCGGTTCTCCAGTTCATCCGCGAGGTGCGCACCCCACGCAGGCTGGCCGCGGCTGAATGAATTGTGTTCGAGGTCGTGCGTAGCCTGCAGATGGTCGACCGTCGGCAATAAGCTGCCGAAGGCCTTGCGGTTGGCCGGCATGCCGCCGACCGACACGCCGCCGAAATTGCCGCCGTGATAGCCGCGCTCACGCCCGATCAGCCAGCGGCGCTGGCCGTCGCCGCGCGCGCGATGATAGGCGAGCGCGATTTTCAGCGCGGTCTCGACTGCTTCCGAGCCAGAATTGGTGAAAAACGCATGGTCGAGATCACCGGGCAGTAATTGCTTCAAACGCGTGGCGACTTTGAACGGCAGCGGATGGCCCATCTGAAACGGCGGCGCGTAATCAAGCACGCCTGCCTGTTTCTGTATCGCTTCAACGATTTTCTTGCGGCCGTGGCCGGCGTTCACGCACCACAGGCCGGCGATGCCGTCGAGCACTTCGCGCCCGTCGTCGGTGATGAAATGCATGTCCTTGGCGGAAGTAAAAATGCGCGGCTTCGCCTTGAACTGGCGATTGGCGGTGAACGGCATCCAGAATGCGTCGAGGTCGTAATCTTGAGGTTTCATAAGAGTCTTTGCTATATGTGCGTGGCTGTCAGTCCGCGTGTATGTCGGCGGCTTTTACGACGCGCGACCATTTTGCGACTTCGGCGATTATAAGCTTTCCGAATTCGTCCGGAGTGCTGGCGACGATATCGACGCCCTGGTTCAGGATGCGCGACTTGAGATCGGGCGCCTGCAGTATGCGTACTATCGTCTTCTGAACGTGCGCGACGATTGCCGGCGGCGTACGCGCGGGAGCCAGTATTCCGTACCAGGTGCCGGTTTCGACGCCGGGAAAGCCCGCCTCGGTCATGGTCGGCACGTCGGGCAGAACCGTGGAGCGCCGCTTGTCGGCAATCGCCAGCGCGCGGACACGGCCGCTCTTGATATGTTGTTCGAGCGCCAGCGGCCCTGCGAACATCAATTGCACATGTCCGCCCAGCAGGTCGGTGACGCCGGGGCCGGACCCTTTGTACGGGATGTGGGTGATCTTGATGCCCGCCACGATATTGAACAACTCACCCGACAAATGCGGTGAACTGCCGTTGCCGCCGGATGCGAAATTCATCGTGTTCGGCTTCGCTTTGGCCATGGCGACCAGCTCTTTCACCGATTTTGCCGGCACCGACGGATGCACGACGAGGATGTTAGGCTGAGACACGACCAGCGAGACCGGGGCAAAATCCTTCACAGTATCGAATGGCAATTTGCTGATCAGGCTGGGGTTGACCGTGTGGGTGGTGGTCACCATCAGCAGGGTGTAGCCGTCAGGCACCGCCTTGGCTGCCATGTCGGTGCCTATGGTGCTGCTCGCGCCGGGACGGTTGTCGATCACCAGTGTTTGGCCCAGCGCTTCGCTCAAGGCCGGCTGTATCGTGCGCGCCAGCGCGTCGGCGCTGCCCGCCGGCGCGAAGGGCACTATGAAGCGTATCGGCTTGGTCGGATATGCGCCTGAATCCGCGGCGGTCGCGGCGATAGCGCTGCAGGAGAAAGTTACCGCGATGGCCAGCCGTGCAGTACGTCGAAGGTCTATGTTGTTCATATATCGCATAGTAGCAAAAGCTGGCGTTTTCGGAAGCGGCTCGCTACACGCCGCGTTGACGATAATCTATAATCAACCGGCAAATTCAACTGACTTGCGTGTGGCACCAGCCACCGCATCCACCTACCGGTAATCCTTTTATGACAACTTCCAGCAATTTCTGGCAGGCGAGCGACGGCACCACGCTGCATTACTGCCTCGACGATTTTACCGACCCGTGGAAAAAAGCCGACTGCGTCGTGCTGCTGCATCCGGGCATGGGCAGCGCGCTGCGGCTCTACGCGTGGGTGCCGCATCTCGCACGCGACTACGTCGTCGTGCGGCCCGATATCCGCGGACACGGCAAATCCGAGCCCGGCCTCGACAAGCCGCTGACGAATGAACGGCTGGCGCGCGACCTGATCGAGTTGCTGGATCGCTTGGGCTATGAGCGCGCGCACATCATTGGTGCGTCGGCCGGCGGAATGATCGCCATGCATGCAGCACTGCGTTTTCCCGCACGGTTTGCCTCGCTGGGGTTCTATGCGGCTACAGCCGGCATCAATCCCGAGCGCCCCAAGAAAGGCAATTGGCTGGCGCGCGTCGCTGCCGGTGGTGTGCGGCAGTTTCTGACCGAAACCATGCACGACCGCATAGGCAATGCGAGTCCGGAACATCAGAAATGGTTTCTCGATACTGCGGAAGGCGTGACCCCCGAGCATCTCGGACGCTTCGTGCCGCTGATGGCAAGCGAGTACTTCCCGGAGCGCCTGGGCGAGATCAAGTGTCCGACGCTGATGGTGGTGCCTGACCCGGATCCCATGGTCGAAGCGCATGAATACGAGCAGATGCGGCAGTATCTGGGCAAGAACTGCCGTTACATCAGTGTCAAAGGCGCCGGTCACAGCATGGTGGGCGAGATCCCCGATCGTTGCGCGCAGGAAGCGAAGCGATTTGTCGACGATGTGCGCGCCGGCCGCGCACTGTGACTAGAAATAGCATTAGCCACAGAGGACACAGAGTTCACAGAGGAAAAGCAAATTAGAGCGATGTGATTCCTTCCTGTTTCCGGAATTTCTCTGTACCCCTCAAGGGGGTATTGAACAGAATGTTCTCTGTGACCTCTGTGGCCTGTTTTTAGTTTTAAGATACGTTTTTACTTACTGAGTACCAAGAAACGGAAAATGGAAAAACAGACTTTCAAAACCAGCGACGGCGTCGAGATTGCTTATTACATCGACGATTTCACCGATCCGTGGAAACCGGCTAGGCCGCTGCTGATGCTGCATCCGGCGATGAGCAGCTCGCGGCGTTATTTTTCGATGGTGCCCCAGCTTGCGCGCCATTTTCGCGT
>JAIOOZ010000667.1 GCA_021414185.1 Betaproteobacteria bacterium | reverse complement strand
CCCAATGCTGGTGAAGTCTGGAAAGACATGATCAATGGCTGAGCAATTGATGTTTGTTGCGGCCGCGGCGTTTGAAGCTGCGTGCCAGGTGGGGATGCTGCCGGAAGGGCACCGCTCGCGCCGGTTGCATGGGCACAGTTTTCTGGCCAAAGTGCGGGCGAAGTTGCCTGTTACGTGGGCGGCTTTTCCCGGCAGCGAAGTCGGCGATATGCGTGAACGGCTGGCACAATGTGTTGCGCCGCTCGATTACCGCTATCTCAACGACCTGGTGGAGCAGCCTACCGACGAAAACCTGGCCCGCTGGGTGCGTTCTCGTCTCGACTTGCCGGACGTAGAGCAGGTCGGGATACAGAGCACGCTGCACGAAGGCGTCGAGATCGATGCGAACGATCACGCGCATATCTGGCGCCGCTATGTGTTTCAGGCCGCGCACCAATTGCCCCGGGTGCCGGCGGGACACAAGTGCGGGGTCATGCACGGCCACGGCTTTGAAGTGATATTGCACGCGGACCAGGACCTGGGGACGAGTCAAATCGGTATCGACTACGACCATCTCGATGAACTGTGGGCGCCGGTCCATGCTGAGCTCGATCACGCCTGCCTGAACGACATTCCGGGATTGCAGAACCCGACGAGCGAACTGATCTCAAGCTGGATCTGGGCGCGCATCAAGCCCCGGTTGCCCGAGCTCTCGTGGGTTACGGTGTACGAGACGGCCAGCTGCGGCGCGCACTTTGACGGGACCCACTACCGGATCTGGAAGGAAAGCAGTCTCGACAGCGCGCTTCGGCTCAAGCGCGCGCCCGCCGGCGATCCGCGGCGGCGCATTCACGGGCACACCTATACGTTGCGCCTGCATTTGCATGCGCCTTTGGATGAGGTGCTCGGCTGGACCATGGATTTCGGGGACGTGAAGGAAATTTTTACGCCGGTATTCATGCGGCTCGATCATCAGTCGCTGCATGAGATAACCGATCTGGACGACGCGGATGCCGGCAGCGTGGTCCGCTGGATCAAAAAGCAGGCGGCGGGCCCGTTGCCGCAGTTGGACCGCATCGACCTCTACGAGACTCGCGGCTGCGGTGCGATACTTTCGTGGGGCGAGCAAGGCCCGGCGCTACCGGTCTGAACACTATGGCATATAGCGTCAAGGAGATTTTTTACACCTTGCAGGGCGAGGGCGCGCAGACCGGGCGTCCGGCGGTATTTTGCCGGTTTACGGGATGCAATCTGTGGTCGGGCCTGGAGCAGGACCGGGCTGCCGCAGTCTGCACGTTCTGCGATACTGATTTTGTCGGTACCGATGGCGAAGGCGGCGGCAAGTTCGGCACTCCGCAAGCGCTGGCGGCCGCAATCGCCAAGTATCGACGCTTTGCACGCTGAAGGCTTCGAGATTGCGGTAGAGACCAATGGCACGCAACCAGCGCCGCCAGGGCTCGACTGGATTTGTGTCAGCCCAAAGGCGGAGGCGCCGGTGGTTGTCGAGGGCGGCGATGAACTGAAACTCGTATTCCCGCAGGAGTCGGCGCGGCCGGAGAGATTTGAAGGCCTGCGGTTTCGCCATTTCTTCCTGCAGCCCATGGACGGGCCTGCGCGCGATCACAATACCCGGCTTGCCATCGAATACTGCAAGGCGCATCCGCAGTGGAGCTTGAGCGTGCAGACGCACAAGGTTCTGGGGATTCCTTAAAACGATTTCAAAAAATAAGCTGGATACAGGAGGGGCGTATGGGATCGATACCTGGCCGCAATGCCGTTTTTGCCGCTTCGCTGTTGCTTGCGCTGCTTTGCGTGGACTCGCATGCGCAAACCGCAGCACCCGGCCGCGCTTATCCGGTTAAACCGATACGCCTGGTCGTGCCGTTTCCCGCAGGTGCGTCCAGCGATATCGTTGGCCGCATGCTGGGACAAAAAATTTCCGAGCAACTGGGCGAGCAGGTGGTGCCCGATAATCGCGCCGGCGCTGGCGGCAACCTCGGCATGGGAATTGCGGCCAAGGCTGCACCCGATGGCTATACGATTGCAATCGCGACTTCGAGCATTGCCGTCAGCCCGTCGTTATATGCGAATCTCGGCTACGACCCGGTGAAAGACCTCACCGCCGTCGCGCGGCTGACTTCGATTCCAAACGTCCTGCTCGTGCATCCGTCGGTACCGGCCAAGACGTTGAAGCAATTCATCAGCCTTGCGCGGGCGCATCCGGGCAAACTCAACTTCGGTTCGGGCGGCGCCGGCACGACCAATCATCTCGCCAACGAGCTGCTCAAGCATCTTGAAAAAATCAATATGGTGCACATTCCCTACAAAGGCGTCACGCAGGCCATGACGGCGATGATGGGCGGCGAAGTGGATGAGGTGGTCATGCCGGTCACGACGGCGATACCGCAGGTGCGGGCAGGGAAGGTGCGCGCACTCGCGGTGCTCTCCGAAGAGCGCGTCGCCACGCTGCCCGAAGTGCCGACTGGCAAAGAGGCCGGCGTCGAAGGCCTGGTCATGCCGTTGTGGTACGGCATGTTCGCGCCGGCAGCCACGCCGCGCGAGATCGTGTCGCGGCTCAACCGAGAACTGGTGAAGGCGTTGGAGTCTACGGACGTACGCGAGAAGCTCACGGCGCAGGGCGTCGAGCCGTGGCCGGGCACGCCGGAGCAGCTGGCAGAATTGCTCCGCGCGGATATCGAGATGTACGGAACTATCGTGCGCAGCGCGCGCCTGCCCCGGCAATAACGGAATTCAGCCGGCGTTATTTGAGCGTGGCGGCAATCTGCCTGATTTCTTCCGGTGAGCGTTCGCCGGCAAGCGCAGTGCCCGGGATCAGATGTTTGCCCATGACGGCCAGCGACCCGACGACCACCGGCTCGTAGCCGACGTCCCGCACCAAAGCCGATGCCACTTCGAGCGCCTTGGCATCGTCGCCCGCGATCGGCATGCCCATGCGCACAGTCTGCTTTGACGCTTCGGCCATGCGCGCGTAGCCGATGGCGTTGAAAGCGCGGACGATCCGCGCCCCCGGCAAAAATTCCGCCGACGAAACGCCAGCGCCTTTTTCGCGCGCCGCCACCGCCATGTCGCCGTCGCGCGCGACGATGGGGTTGGAGGTATCGACAACGATTTTGCCCTTGATCAGGTCGGCCAGATCGCGGCCGATCGCCGGGAGTGCGGCATAAGGTACCGAGATCAGCAGCACGTCGCCGAATGCAGCGGCTTCGCGCGGCGTGCCGGCCCTGGCATTTTGCCCGAGGCTTGCCGCCAGCTTCTTGTCCGCTTCGAGATCGAGCGACGAGAACATCACTTCGTGCCCGGCCTTCACCCAGGCGCCGCCGACTGCGCCGCCGACACGACCCGAACCGATGATGCCGATTTTCATTTTGCCGGCCGTGGCACTCGCCGCATGCGC
>JAIOOZ010000666.1 GCA_021414185.1 Betaproteobacteria bacterium | reverse complement strand
GTCACGAAAGTGCCGTTCAGGCTGTGATCGACCAGGTAAAAATGCGTGCGCAAGAGGCGGATGCTGACGTGCTTGCGCGAGGCGAGTTTCTCGTGCACCACCAGGTCGCAATCCTCGCCGCGGCCGATGGTGATATTGGGCCGCGACTGGTCTAGCCGCAGGCTTAGATTGCGGTGCGCGACGATCAGGCTGCCCTGGTCGCCCGGAATGATTTTATGCGAGCGCAGATTGACGTCGGTGAGATCGGCGGTGTCTTTGTGCCATACGACCTGGTAGACCGTGGACTCATCCGTGCTGCCTTTCAAAACCGCTTTGAACACCGGGCGCACGTTGGCCTTCAGTTCGGGCGACAGGTTGCGCTCGGTCGCTTCGGTCGTGAGTATCTGCTCGGCGGCGGCCACCGCGGTCAGGTAGGCGGCGGCGTTCACGGTGTCGCCGAACACGTCGTTATCCTCGACCAGCACCGGCCCGTAATGCAGTCCGACGTGGATCTGCACGTGGGTTTTACCCGGCCGCTTGGCGTCGACCTGCGCCTGCATTTCGCTTGCCGCCAGCACCGCGTCGTCGGCGCGGCGGAACACGCACATCACTTCGTCGCCTATGGTCTTGACGATGCGGCCCTTGTTACGCTCGACGACGCCGCTGATCAGCGACAGGCAGGCGTTGACGACCACGCGCGCAGCGTTGTCGCCCAGCGTACTGTAGAGCTTGGTGCTGTCGCTGATATCGGCGAACAAAATCGCCAGGTTCTGGGTTTGACGCGTCATATCAAAGCAGATTCTGATGCATCCAGTGCGCCGCCGCCAGTGTGCGCACGTCGTTGCCAAACGCGCCTATGACCTGCAGGCCCACCGGCAGACCGTTTGCCGCGGTCGCCACCGGTATCGTCACGCACGGCGTGCGCAGCAGCGTCCACATGCGGTTGAATACCGGGTCGCCGGTCATGTCGAGGCCCGCGGGCGCCGCTCCCGGCGCGCTCGGTGCCAGCAGCACGTCGCAATCGGCGAACACGTCGGCGAGCGTGCGGCGGCAGTTGCGCGCGAGCATCTGCGCCGCATCGTAGCGCTCCGGCGTCACTTTCAGGCCTTCCGACAATATCCCCTGCAGCTTGGCGCTGATTTGCGGCCAGTGTTTAAGGCGTTCGTGCGCGAGCGACTGCGCCTGTTCGGCGAACATGATGTCGATCTGCGCCTGCACCAGGTTGGCGTAGGTCGGCGGCAACTTGATTTCATGCACGTCGGCGCCGGCTGCAGCGAGCTGGCGCGCCGCCGACTCCAACGCCTCGACGGTTTCCGGCAGCGCCTGCTTCCATTCGTAAGTGCGGCAGAGGCCGACGCGCAGTTTGCCGGAGTACGGCTTGTCCACCATCAACTCGTGCCGCCCGGTGAGCGCCGCCGCGAAGTACGCCGCATCGGGCACCGTGCGCGCGATAGTGCCCACCGTGTCGAGCGTATCGGACAGGGCTTTGACGGCGACACGGCTGATCAGGCCGAAACTCGGCTTGTAGCCGACCACACCGCAATACGATGCCGGCCGGATGATGGAGCCCGCGGTCTGCGTGCCGAAAGCCAGCGGCACCATGTAGTCAGCGACTGCCGCCGCCGAACCCGACGACGAACCGCCCGGCGTATGCGCGATATTATGCGGATTGCGCGTCTTGTTCGGCTGCATCACCGCGAATTCGGTGGTCACGGTCTTGCCGATGACGATGCCGCCCGCCGCGCGCGTCAGCGCCACGCATGGCGCATCCCACGCCGGACGATGCGTCGCGTAAATCGGCGAGCCGTAAGTGGTCGGCATGTCCACGGTGTCGATCAGATCCTTCACGCCTACCGGCACGCCGTGCAGCAATCCGCTGCCGGCGCTTGTGCCAACACTGGCGTCCGCTGCGCGCGCCTGCGCCAGTGCCGCGTCGCCAGCCAGATGCATCCATGCCCGCACGTCGTCCTCGCGCGCCGCGATGCGCTCGAGGCAATCGCGCACCAGCGCTTCGGACGTGATTTTCTTCGCTGCGATCTGGCGTGCCGCTTCCACTGCAGACAAGGTATTCAGTGCGCCCATCAGTGGCTCCAGTCCTTGATCAACTCGCTGTAAATCGCCACCGACTCTTCGATGCGGTCCACCAGGCAATACTCGTCAGTCTGGTGCGCGAGCTGCGGCTCGCCGGGGCCCAGCACTACCATCGGAATATCGCGGTAGGCTTCCTTCAGCACTGCCGCGTCGGTGAAGTAGGTCGCGGTCTTCGCCTGCGGCCGCGCGCCAAGCCTGGACTGTGTGACGTCGAATACGTGCTGTATCCACGGTTGCGCGGGATCGGAATAAATGGAAGCCACGTCGAGGGTCGGTGTGACTTCGACCGTTTCGCCCAGCATGCGCTGCATGCGCGACTGCAGCAGCGCATGGTCCTGCCCGGGCACCGACCGGATATCGACGCCGATGACGGTCGAATCGGGCACCGAATTGATATTGAGGCCGCCATGCACGGTACCCACGTTGAGCGTGGGCGCGCCCATCAAAGCGTGCGCCGGCGTTTCGAAATCAAAGTCGCGCAGCTTGGTGATTGCTGCAGCCGCCTTGTAAATGGCGTTGTCCCCCTGCTCCGGCATGGAGCCGTGCGCGGTAATGCCATGCGTTTTTACGTCGAGCCAGAACGCGCCTTTGTGGCCGACCAGCGGATAGTTCGCGGTCGGCTCGCCGATCACCAGCGCACCGACTTCGCCCAGCAAATTGCCCTGCTTGACCATGTACGTGGCGCCACCGCAGCCGCACTCTTCGTCGGCGGTGATCACCAGCGTGACACCGGGCCCGTTCTTGAGCTGCTCCACCATGCGCAGCGCCGCGACCACGAATGCAGCCACACCGCTTTTCATGTCGCTGGAGCCGCGTCCATACAGCTTGCCGCCTTCGAGGCTGGCACCAAACGCGTCCGCTTTCCATGCAGCGGAGCCCAGCGGCACGGTATCGATATGCCCGGTGAAGCCGAGCGGCCGCTTGCCTTTGACGCCGCCGATTTTGGCGACGAGGCTGGTGCGCGTCGGTGCGAACTCCGCGTAATCGACCGTAAATCCCGCGCGTTTCAACAGGTCGCCCAGATGCTGCGCGCACGCCTGCTCGGCGCCGGGCGGATTGATGGTGTTGAACTTGAGGAGTTCGCGCGTGAGCTGCAGCGCATCGGGAGTTTTGGTCATAAAACAATATCTGCCACAGACGGTTTTCTTGAGGCCCAAAGCAGGAACCTACGGCGAACGCAAGTTTAAACCGAAAAGCTGGCGATATAACCGTTTGGAATCAATTCTTACCGGAATCTGACTTTCCGCACACTGGCCGCCCATACCGGCCGCCGGCCGGTCAGCCGGCCGGCGCCATGCCTTCCCGCAGATGGCAGGCAACAAAATGCCCGGGCCGCACCTCTTTCATCGCCGGCTCCTCGGCGCGGCAGCGCTCGACGGCATACGGACAGCGCGTGTGAAAACGGCACCCCGCCGGCGGGTTGATCGGGCTCGGCACGTCCCCGCCGAGGATGATGCGTTTTTTCTGCGCACGCGGATCGGGCGTCGGCACCGCCGACAGCAGGGCTTCGGTGTAGGGATGTTGCGGATGCGCGAACAGCGAGCGTTTGTCGGTGAGCTCGACGATTTTGCCCAGGTACATGACCGCGACGCGGTGGCTGATGTGTTCGACCACCGCCAGATCGTGCGCGACGAACAAATACGAAAGCTGCATCTCGTCCTGCAGGTCCATCAGGAGATTGATCACCTGCGCCTGCACCGAGACGTCGAGCGCCGATACCGGCTCGTCGCACACGATGAGCCTGGGCTTGAGCGCAAGCGCGCGCGCGATGCCGAGACGCTGGCGCTGGCCGCCCGAAAATTCGTACGGATACTTGATCATCTGGTCGGCGCGCAGACCCACTTTGTCGAACAGCGC
>JAIOOZ010000665.1 GCA_021414185.1 Betaproteobacteria bacterium | reverse complement strand
AAAGCGTGCCCGGCGTTTTCATAGGTGTGAAATTCGTAGGTCTTGCCGCATTTCTTGAGCGCTTCCTCGGTCTTGGCCGCATCCGCCGGTGAAGGACGCGTGTCCTCGATACCGAAAAACCCCAGCAGCGGACATTGCAGGTCTTTGGTGAGATCGACCGGCGCGACCGGCTGGCGCGGCGTCAATTCTTCCGGCTTCGCAACCACAGCGCCGCCGTAGCAGACGATTACGGCATCGATGCCTTTCAGCGTGCACGCCGCGAGATAGGCCTGACGCCCGCCCGAGCAATAACCGATGACGCCGACCTTGTTGCTCGCATAGGGCAGCGCGCGCACGTAGTCGATTGCGGCCTGGACGTCGCCCATGGTGCGGTCATCTGGCATGCCGCCGGCCGCGCGTATGCTGGCGCTGTTCTCCTCCGGCGTCGGTTTGCCTTCGCGGAACTGCAGGTTGGGCAGGATGGCGACGTAACCCTGGTGCGCGAAGCGGCGCGCGATTTCCTTGTGCGATTCGTCCCAGCCCGGCATGTGATGGATGATGACGACACCGGGATGCGGCCCGGCGCCGAGCGGACGCGCGAGATAGGCGTCGATCCGGTCGTTCTGGTGTCCGCGCAGGTAGACGGTTTCTGCAAACTGGGCCTCGTAGGTCATCGCTCGCTCCTCCGGAAGGGATCAGGGGAAATTTTTGGGCACTGCGGCGCCCGCTGTACAAAGCAACGGCGCGCAAGCGCTGCTCCCAGGCACTGCGCGCCGCGGCCTGCCCCTGTTGCGGGCAGGCGCACCACCACTCGTTTACGTTTTTTGCGCTTTGGACTTGCGGCCCGGGGCTGCCGGCGGAATGTAGCCGGACACCCGGCACAGCATGCCTTCGATTTCCTGGCCGTCCTTGTAGCGGATCGAACGGCACATCATGACGTCGCCGCGGGCCGACAGGTCGGACATGCCGCGGCGCACGTTGGCGAGCGACAGGCCGGTCGCAGCCGCGATTTCCGAGTCTAGCCTTTCACCGTTGTTTTTCAGGTATTGCAGAATCTCTTGCATTGCAAATACTCCTTTTTCACGCCAGTTTTGGATTGCGGGCGCGGGTCGCGCCGTCGGCTTTCGGGGGGACGTATGATACTAGAAATAAGGGCTTAACGGGTAAAAGTCGGCCATCCTGCCCATGGCCGGGAGCCCCGGCGGGCGCGGCAGGACAACCCGGGGGCGCCGCGTTACACTTCCCGCCATCACAACCGATGGTTCCAGGGGAAATCACGCATGAAATACGAATGCCTGCTCTACGACGTAAAAGACCGCATCGCCACGCTCACGCTGAATCGCCCCGAGCGGCTCAATGCCCTGGGCGGCACGCTGCGCGAAGACCTATTCGATGCCATCACCGAAGCGGCGGCGGCCCCGGACGTCGGGGTCATCGTCATCACGGGCGCCGGACGCGGCTTTTGCTCGGGCGGCGACGTCAAAACGATGAGCGAGCGCGACAAGGCCGGCCAGGCCGCCAGCGCGAACGAGCGCAGCGCGCCGCTGCGCGACCGCTGCATACTCGCCATGCGCGATTGCCCGAAACCCATCATCGCGGCGATCAACGGCGCGGCCGCGGGCGCCGGCATGAACCTCGCGCTCGCGTGCGACATGCGGATCGCATCGACCGCGGCAAAATTCGCGCAGTCTTTCGTCAAGCGCGGGCTCGCGCCCGACTGGGGCGGGTCTTATTTCCTGCCGCGGGTCGTCGGCGTCGCCAAGGCGAGCGAGATGATCTTTACCGGCGAAACCATCGACGCGGCAGAGGCGCTGAAGCTGGGCATCGTGAATTCGGTGGTCGCACCGGAAGAGCTGATGAACGCCGCATACGCGCTGGCGAAAAAAATCGCCGCCGGCCCGCCGATCACGATCGCGCTCGCCAAGCGCGCGATCCATCACAACCTCGAAGCGGACCTGCGCTCGGCGCTGGAATTCGAGACTTTTGCACAGACCATCTGCAAGGACACCGACGACTACAAGGAAGGCGTCAAGGCTTTCGTCGAAAAACGCGCGCCGGTGTTTCGGGGGAGCTAGGCGGTGATGGGACGTAGGTGAAGGGTGAAGGTGATGCGATGAAGAACC
>JAIOOZ010000664.1 GCA_021414185.1 Betaproteobacteria bacterium | reverse complement strand
GTATGGCGGATCGACCACGTCGATACTGATCAACACGCCGGGCGAAGCGTCTTCGGTGATGACCGCGCTCGATGGTTACCAGATGGCGAAAAACGGCCGCGCCGGCGCGGCGCTGGCGGTGTCGGCGATCGCGTCTTTTCTCGCCGGCACGCTGGGCATAGTTGCGCTGACGCTGCTGGCGGTTCCGCTCGCAGCGATCGCACTGAAGTTCGGGCCCGCCGAGTATTTCTGCCTGATGCTGTTCGCGCTGGCGGCGGTGTCATCGCTCACCGGAAAATCGGCGGCGAAGGGGATCATCTCGACCGTGCTGGGCCTGATGGTCGCAACCATCGGCATCGACCTGCAAAGCGGTCAGCCGCGTTACACGATGGGCGTGCCGGAATTGCAGGACGGCGTGGGTTTCCTGATCGTCGTCGTCGGCATGTTCGCCATCGGCGAAGTGTTCAGCAACCTCGAGGAACATATCAAGGGCAAGGCGGAAATTATCCGGCTGAAGGGCAGGCTGTGGCTGACGCGCGAAGAGTGGCGCCGTTCCATCATGCCGATCATCCGCGGCGGACTGATCGGCTTTTTCAAAGGTGTGCTGCCGGGTGCGGGCGCGACCATCGCAACAATGTTGTCGTACACGGTGGAAAAACGCGTGTCCAAGCATCCGGAAAAATTCGGCACCGGCATGATAGAAGGCGTGGCAGGCCCCGAAGCGGCGAACAATGCGGCGACTTGTGGCGCGATGGTGCCTTTGCTGACGCTGGGCATACCCGGATCAGGCGCGACCGCGGTGCTGATGGGCGCTTTCATCATGTATGGCATACAACCGGGGCCGCTGCTGTTCGAGAAACGTCCTGATCTGGTGTGGGGCCTGGTCGACAGCATGTATATCGGCAACATCATGCTGCTGATCCTCAATCTGCCGCTGATCGGGATATTCGTGCGCATCCTCTACATCCCGACCGGCATCCTGCTGGCATTGATACTTGCGATCTCCGCGATCGGCGTTTACTCGATCAACGGCAATACGCTGGAACTGCAGATGGCGCTGATGTTCGGCGTCATCGGCTACCTGTTCCGCAAAATCGATATTCCGCTGGCGCCCATGGTGCTGGCACTCGTGCTCGGCGGCATCATGGAGCAGTCGTTCCGGCAGGCGATGACGATATCCGGCGCAGACCCGAAAATCTTCATCGGCAGCGGCATAAGCATCACGCTGCTGATACTGGCGGTGGTAATGGTTTTGCTGCCGGTGGTGCTGCCGCGCCTGAGAAAACTCAAAGAAGGTTCCGAAAATCTCGAGTCGTAAGCAGCGCTTCGTTTAATTTCGAAAGGTTTGTTGATGCATCGAATTACCCTGGTTCCGGGCGATGGTATCGGCCCGGAGGTCACGCAATCCGCGCGCGAAGTCGTCACCGCAGCGGGGGCGAATGTCGAATGGGAAGTGCAGGAGGCCGGCATGCGCGCCGGTGAGAAAACGGGCCGGCCGCTGCCGGACGCCGTGATCGAATCGATCAGGAAAAACAAGCTTGCCTTGAAGGGGCCGACGCAGACGCCCTTCGGCGATCCGTACCCGGTGATGGTGGGCGACCGCGTCTATCCGAGCGTGGCGATCGGGCTGCGCAAGGAACTGGGCTTTTACGCCGCGGTGCGGCCTATCAAGAACTATCCGGGCGTGAAATCGCGCTACGACAATGTCGATCTCATCATCTTCCGCGAAAATTCGGAAGACCTCTATCTCGGCATAGAGCGCATGGTGGATGCCGATACGGCAGAGGCCACCAAGCGCATTACGCGCGGCGCGTCCGAGCGTATCGCGCGCTTCGCCTTCGAATATCTCAAGAAGCTCGGCCGCAAGCGGCTGACTGTCGTGCACAAGGCGAACGTTCTGAAGTTGACGGACGGTTTGTTTCTCAAGGCTGCGCAGGACGTCGCGCGCGACTACCCGGACATGGAACTCGACAGCCGCGTGATCGATGCGCTGTGCATGGAACTCGTCATCAAGCCCGAGACTTTCGACGGCCTGTTGCTGCAGAATCTGTACGGCGATATTGTGTCCGACCTGGGAGCAGGGCTGGTCGGCGGGCTGGGTGTTGCGCCCGGCGCCAATATCGGCCCCGATTGCGCGATGTTCGAAGCGGTCCACGGCAGCGCACCCGATATCGCAGGTAAAGACCTTGCCAATCCGATGTCGCTCATACTGTCGGCGCTGATGCTGTTGCGCTACATCGGCGAAAATCAGGCGGCTGACCGCATCGACCGCGCGCTGACTGCAGTGTTGAGCGAGAAAAAACACGTCACGCGCGATCTTGGCGGCACGGCCGGCACGCGCGAAATGACGCAAGCCATCGTGGCCAAACTAAAATAACGAGAGCAGGAATGAGCAGCGGAAAACGCATAGTAGTCGTGGGTGCCGGCGCCATCGGCGGTTACACCGGCGCATTGATGGCGCGCGGCGGCGAAGACGTGACACTGATAGACGCTTGGCCCGAGCACGTCGATTACATCCGGCAGCACGGCATGCAATTGACGGGGTTGACGCCGAAGGAGACGCATTCGATCAAAGTGCCGGCCCTGCATATCAGTGACGTGCAGCAATTTGCGGCCAAGGGGCCGATCGATATTGCTTTCATCAGCGTCAAATCGTACGACACTGAATGGGCGACCCATCTGATCAAGCCGTACCTCGCGCCCGGCGGTTACGTTGTGTCGCTGCAGAACTGCATCAACGAGGAGCGCATCGCAGCGATT
>JAIOOZ010000598.1 GCA_021414185.1 Betaproteobacteria bacterium | reverse complement strand
GCTGGCGACATGCGCGCGCGCGGCTTTTTGCTGGGCGGTACCGCGGGCCGCACCACGCTGAACGGCGAAGGGCTGCAGCACGAAGACGGCCACAGCCATCTCTTGGCGGCGACCATCCCGAATTGCGTCGCCTACGATCCGACGTACGCGTACGAACTCGCGGTGATCATCCAGGACGGCCTGCGCCGCATGTACCAGGAGCAGGAAGACATTTATTACTACATCACCGTGATGAACGAGAATTACGAGCATCCGGCGATGCCCGAGGGCGTCGAGAAAGGCATCCTGAAAGGCATGTATCTGCTGCGCGAAGGCAAGGCGAAGAAGAACGCGCCCAAGGTGCAGTTGCTCGGCAGCGGCACCATCCTGCGTGAAGTGATTGCCGGCGCCGACATGCTGGAAAAAGACTTCGGCGTTGCCGCCGACATCTGGAGCGTCACCAGCTTCAACGAGCTGCGCCGCGACGGCCTCGACGTGCAGCGCTGGAACATGCTGCACCCTGAGGCCACGCCGCGCCTCTCGCATATCGAAACCTGCCTGAAGGACCGCGAAGGGCCGGTGATCGCGTCGACCGATTACATGAAGATGTTCGCCGACCAGGTGCGCGGCATGCTGCCCACGCATCATTTTCATGCGCTGGGCGCCGATGGTTTTGGACGTTCGGATACGCGTGAAAAGCTGCGCGGCTTCTTCGAGGTCGACCGCAACTACGTCGCGGTCGCCGCGCTGAAAGCGCTCGCCGACATGGAACTGGTGCCGCGCAAGAAAGTCACCGAAGCGATCAAGAAGTATGGCATTGATCCCGAAAAACCGAACCCGACTACGGTGTAATCGCAGATGAGTCTCGTCGAAGTCAAAGTCCCCGATATCGGGGACTTCAAGAACATCCCGATCATCGAAATCCTGGTCAAGCCCGGCGATGTCGTCAAAGCTGAAGACCCGCTGATCGCGCTCGAGTCGGACAAGGCGACGATGGAAGTGCCGGCGCCCGGCGCGGGCACGGTCAAAGAGATCAAGGTCAAGGTCGGCGACAAGGTGTCCGAGGGCACGCTGGTATTGATGCTCGACGCGGCGGCGCAACCTGCCGCGGCGGCAACGCCCGCACCACAACCGGCCGCCGCCGCCCAACCCGTGGCCGCAGCGCCGCCGCCAGCATCGGCTCCGCAGCCTGCTGCGCCGGCTTCAGCGCCTTCGACATCCTCAAGTCCTACTGCTTCGCTCGAGCCGATCGATGAAGCGAAAATGAAACTCGTGCACGCAGGCCCGTCGGTGCGGGGCTTCGCGCGCGAGCTCGGCGCGGATCTCTCGAAAGTGACGGGCAGCGGTCCCAAGGGCCGCATCCTGCGTGAAGACGTGCAGGCTTACGTCAAGACAGAACTGACGCGGCCGCGCGGCGGTAGCGGCAGCGGGCTCGGCTTCAATCTCCTGCCCATGCCGCAGGTCGATTTCGCCAAGTTCGGGCCGGTGCAGACGCAGGCGCTGTCGCGCATCAAGAAACTGTCGGGTGCGAACCTGCACCGCAACTGGGTCGCGATCCCGCACGTCACGCAGCAGGACGAAGCCGATATCACCGAACTCGAAGCGTTCCGCAAATCGCAGTCCGA
>JAIOOZ010000597.1 GCA_021414185.1 Betaproteobacteria bacterium | reverse complement strand
AACCTCCAACCACCTGCACCCCATGCAGACTAGCTATAAGTAACTATTTGTTTGTTAAAAATTAATTGGCATGCCGCTCGCTGCTAACCATGCATAACTGTGCAGGACAGTCCATAAGGAGTCCCGCAAAACTCCCGCAAGTGGTTTTGCGGTTACTCTCTCTAGCATCACCGCTACCATAGCACATCATTGAAATTTCAGGGCTTCGCCGCCGTAGTCTGTGCAACGAGTTTTTGCAGGCGATCAGATTCTGCGCGAGCCTCGGCGAGGTGCCGATCCCAATCGTCCGGGGGCTGCCCGCTTTCCAGCATCTTGCGGAAGATCCGATAAGCATCATCGCCGCTTTCGTAAGCGCGCTTGATGTCCTCGTCATTGACCCAAGCGTAAAGGATCACCTTGGTCGCCGCGTGATACCGAAAAAACAGCCGGTACTGCTGGAAGAACTTGGCACGAAACCAGTGCTTGTAGTCTTCCCCAAGAGTATTGACCTGGCGGTATTCAGTCCTTGCCGGGTCCTGCGGAATCACCTTGAACGCGAGCTTGCGAGGGCAAAACCTGAGCTTGCGACAACTACCTGCACCATAAGGCGCATCATCCTAGCACGACCTATTCTTCCGCTTGTAGGGCTAAGACCTGGATGTATGGCACACTGTTGAAAAAAAGGAGACCGTCCGTGGTTGAAAGACTTCGTGAAGTTATTGCGCCAAGCGTAAAAAAACTTTTATTCGTCATACTGTGCATGGGACTCGCAACTGCATCTGCGTCCACCCTAGCGCAGGTGTACCCGTCCCGCTTAATCCGGATAGTCGTTGCCTTTTCACCAGGTGGCGTGCCCGACATCCTCGCACGCGTTTTAGCGAAAGAACTGCAGGGAAGTCTCGGTCAGTCGGTGGTGGTGGACAACCGTCCAGGCGGCGGCGGGGTGATCGGTGCCGATGCGGTCGCAAAAGCGCCGACCGATGGCTACACCCTCCTGATGGGCTCAACAGCGCTGGCTATTGCGCCGGCTTTGTATTCGAAATTTCCCTATGACCCTCGCAAGGATCTGACCCCCGTTTCGGCGGTCGCCAAATCCGGCAATGTATTGCTCGTGCATCCCGGGTTACCCGTTAAGGACGTCAAAGATCTGATCAAGTTGGCAAAAAGCCGGCCTGGCGAAATGAACTTCGGGTCCGCTGGCAACGGCTCCTCCAATCATCTGTCCAGCGCAATGCTCAATCAGCTGGCCGGGATCAAGGTAAGCCACGTGCCCTACAAAGGGGATGCGCCGGCCCTGACCGATGTCGCAGCAGGTCAGATCGAAATGATGTTTGCATCAGTCCCACTCGCCATGGCGTACGCAAAATCAGGGAAAGTCAAAATGCTCGCAGTAACCACGCCGCAGCGACTGCGCTTGCTGCCCGAGGTGCCGACCTTGGCCGAGTCGGGCGTCCCGCGCTATGAGTTCTCCACGTGGTACGGCCTGTTCGCGACCGGTGGCACTGACTCCGCCATCGTTGACTTGCTCGCGCGCGAGACGAAAAAAGCATTCGACATGGCAGAGGCGAGAACGCAGCTCACGAACCTGGGCGTCGAAGCGGCCCTCAGTTCACCTGCGGAGTTCCGCAAACTCGTCAATGACGATCTTGAAAGGTTCGCGAGAGTCGTCAAATCGATCGGGCTCTCGCTGGATTGAGCACGTAATCACCACACTTAATCGCGAGGTCACGGCGCCGGCCGGTTCGCCCGGCAGGCGGCGGTCGCTGCGACGTCCACCTTGCCGGCTCTAGCGTCGATCACCACACCGTATGCACTCAATGCGTGTTCCACGGTAACTTTTTGTTGCCTGAAGTCCTCCAGCACTGCCGCCGGCTCGCGGCAATAGGGATCGCCGAAACCGCCCGAAGCGGCCATCTCACCGCGAAAAACATCCCCGCGCCGCAAGGTGCGCACGAACTTGGAAGGCGCGTTTTCCTCTTTGGCGGTCCCAGGATTAATCGTGGACCGGGATAGCGCACCGGGCTTGCCGCCAAACAAACCCCAACACGGATTCAGATGGCGATCCGAGCGCAAATTCACCGTTGATTCTTCAGCGAGCACTCGATACTGCCGCACAATGCCGAGCGCCCCGCGATACTTACCTGCACCGCCGCTATCCGGAATGAATGCATATTGCTCGACGAGCACCGGATTCTCTGCTTCGATTAACTCGATCGGCACGTTGGCGAGATTGCCGATGCAATAAGGCCCGCCGTCCTGGCCGTCCCGATCGGGGCCACCGCCCTGCCCGGACACGTTATGAAATTCCAGGTGCAGGAACGCCTTGCGCGCCTTGCCTTCATATCCCGCAAACACGATCGCGAACTCGGATCCACCCGCACAAGCGGGAATCAAGTCCGGATAGAGCTGGGCGAGCGCGCCCAACACGACCGAGCGGACGCGGTAACCGCCCTGGCCGCGCGCGCCAAGCGCCGCCGGATACTGCACGTTAACGAAGCTGCCGGGCGGCGCAATAATGGTTATCGCCTTGTAGAAGCCCGCATTGTTCGGAATGTCGGGGTCGATCACGCAACGCAATGAAGCGCAGGCGCACGACGCGGCAAACGCTAAATTCGTGTGCAATGCGCCGCGACCCTGCGGCGAAGTCCCGGTGAAATCAACGATGAACTCCTCGCCTTTTTTCGTGATCTTGACGTGGAATTTAACCGGGTCGCTGCCGGCGCCATCATCGTCGTTCCAGTCGGTAAATTCGCCGACGCCGTCCGGAAGCGCGGCAATTTTCGCGCGCGTGAGGCGCTCGGTATAATCGATCAACTCCGTCATATAGGCCTTGATCACCGGGGCTCCGGCAGAGGCCGCCAACTTCAACAACTCCTTTTCCGCGGTATTCAGCGCCGCCATTTGCGCGTAAACGTCGCCCATCATGCGCGCCGGCATACGCGTGTTGTGTTCGATTATGCGCAACAGGCTGGTGTTGGGCTTGCCGGCTTCATAGATCTTGCTGGGCGGGATGCGCAATCCCTCTTGAAAAATCTCGCTGCTATCGGCTGCATTGCCGCCGGGTACGCGGCCGCCAAGATCCGTATGGTGCAGGATCAGACACACCACGGCGATGCGCCGGCCATCGGCGAACACCGGTTTGAACATGAAGATGTCGTTGAGATGGCTGCACCCTGCGTAGGGATCGTTGCTGGTCATGATGTCGCCGTCGGAAATGTCGTCGCCGAAGTAATCGAGACAACCCTTGAGTGCCGGCATCATCGCGCCGAGATGCCCCGGCACTGCCAACCCCTGCGCGACCAGCTGGCCTTCCGCGTCGCAGATCGTGGCCGAGAAATCCATCGTGTTTTTGATATTGGTTGAACGCGCGGTGCGCACGATCATGACGAGCATGCTGTCGCATATCGTGACCAGCGCATTTTTTATCAGCTCGCGCTTGATGGGATCAATGTTCATGAACGGCTCTCCTCGATTATTTCAATGAGAACGTTGTTCCACGCGTCGAGACGCGCGCTCCAGCCCGGCCGGACTACCGTTGTCGTATCGTATTCCTCGATAATCAACGGACCGAGGACAGGGACGGCGCTCAATGCAGTGCGCGCCAGCAACCGGGTTTCGAGCCAACCGTGCTCAGGACCGAAGTACGCACGCCGGATGCCGGCCTTAACGCTCGACTCATGCGCGCGGGACACGCAGCGCGGGACGCGCGACGCACTCGGGATGCCGCGACCCACGACTTTGAGAGACACAAATTGCACCGGTTCGCGGTCGGAGCGGTACCCGTAGGTCTGCTGGTGAAGCTCGCCGTACCTCTCCAGGAGATCGCTTATCATCGCGTCGGTCACCGGAAATTGCGGAAACCGGATGCTCAATGGTGACGTCTGGCCAACGTATTTCACGTCGGCGAACAGGAATACCTCGCGCGCCTCGTCTGTCTTGTAGCCTTCCGAAACGAGCAATTCCACGGCCTGCCGCACCAATCCATCGACCGCGCCGTTGACATCCGCCGGGCTGGTGGCGTCGAGCCGCCGGAAAAACGACGTAATGAACTGGTGCTCCACGTCCGCGAACAGCATGCCGAGCGCACTGAAGAGCCCCGCAACGGGCGGCACGATGATGCGCTCGACATGCAAACTTTCCGCCAGGTTGGCCGCATGCACGCCGCCATTGCCGCCAATCGCAAGTAAGCTGAAATGCGCGGGATCCCGCCCGCGCTCCGAGGTGACCGCCTGCAAGGCGCGCATCATATTGGCGTTCGCAATGAGGTGTATTCCATACGCGGTGTCGATGGTGGACAGCTGAAGCCGGTCTGCAAGTGCTGCGACTGCGGCCTCAGCCTTGGCATAATTCAGTTTAAGATCGCCACCCACCAGCGCATTTGGATTCAGGTACCCGAGCAGCAGGTTGGCATCCGTGACGGTCGCTTGCTCGCCGCCTCGATCGTAACAAATCGGTCCCGGCTCGGCGCCTGCGCTACGCGGTCCGACCAGAATGCCGCCGGCTGCATCTATGGCCGCGATGCTGCCGCCGCCCGCCCCCACCTCCGCAATGTCGATGGTCGGTACCTGGACGATGAAGCCGGCACCTTTGATCATGCGCGCGCCAAGCGAAGCCGAACCCCCTACTTCGGTATCGGGTGCCAATATCAGTTCATTAGCCTGCACGATGCAAGCCTTGGCCGTTGTTCCGCCCATATCGAATACGATCAGGTCGCCCAAATCGAGGTGACTGCCAAGACGCTGGGCACCCAAGGCGCCGGCCGCGGGCCCCGACTCGATAATGAATATCGGCATCGTAGCCACGAGCGGACCGGGCAATACACCGCCGTTGGACTGCATGATCATCAAAGGCGCATCGATCTTGAGCCGCGCCAGGCGCCGGGTCAGCGATGTGACGTAGTGTTCGACCACCGGCCTGAGATAGGCGTTGACGACCGTTGTACTGGTGCGCTCGTATTCGCCGATTTGCGGTACCAGCTGGCTGGACGCCGAGACTGCGACCCGCGGCAGGCGCGCCGCGAGATAGCGCACTGCCGCCTCTTCATTGGCGGGATTAATATGCGCGTTGATGAAACACACTGCGATCGCCTCGACCTTTTCGTGCTCGATGGCGGCGGCGATCGCCTCAAGTTCGGTCTCGCTCATCGGCTGGAGAATGTTGCCTTTCGCATCGCAGCGTTCGGTCACTTCAAAGCGAAGCCGTCGCTCAACCAGCGGTTCCGGCTTGCGGAATTTCAGGTCATACAGGCGCGGAGAGCGAAAGCGCCCGAGTTCGAGCACATCGCGAAATCCGCAGGTGGTGATGAGCGCCACCGCTGCGCCGCGGCGTTCGATAATCGCGTTGGTTGCGATGGTGGTCCCATGCGCAAGTTCGACGATCTGGCTGCCGCTGACGCCGGCGGTACGCATAAGATCCGCCACGCCCTCTTCGATTGCGACACTGTAATCGGCCGGGGTCGACAACAATTTCTTGCTATAGAGTTCGCCGTCCACGCCCAGCAGCACGATGTCCGTAAAGGTGCCGCCGATGTCTATGCCGAGACTGAAATTGCTCATCGAAAATGTTCCATCAGTAAAGATTCAATAGTGCAGGTCGCGGGGTCGCTAACCGATCCGCACGGCTTATTGACATTGGGTTTGGGTCAGGCGCGCCGTGCAGAGAGCTGCGCCCGCTCGACAAGATTGCGATTCACTACACCTGCGGAGTCACGAGAAGAAGCCGACCTTTCGATTACGCGGCCCTTAGTCGACCTGCAGCCCCAACTCGCGCACCGTGCGGCCCCAGAGGTCTTGCTGATCCCTGATGAAGGCTCGCAGCTCATCCGGCGAGCTGGTTGCGGACTCGAATGCTGCACGTCCGAGCCGCTCCCGCACATCGGGCTTCACCAGCGTTGCATTCAGCTCACGATTGATCCGGTCTATCAAGCCGGCGGGCATTTTGGCCGGGCCCACCAGCGCTGCCCAGGACAGGCTGGGAAAGCTTTTGATGCCGGACTCGGCGAGGGTCGGCACATCAGGCCACGCCTCGGAACGCGCGCTGTTGGTTATGGCAAGCGCGCGCAGCTTGCCTTCTTTGACAAACGGCAGCGATGTTGACTGCGTCGCAATCAGGAACTGTACCCGGCCGGCGATCAGATCGATGAGCGCCGCAGGGTCGCCTTTATACGGCACGTGCACGAGGTCGATGCCCGCGATCTTCATCAGGTTGACCGTGGCAATTAACTGGAAAGTCGCGCCGCTGCCGTAATTCAGCTTGCCAGGGTTGGCGCGGGCATGAATGAAGAATTCCTGCAGAGTTTTCGCCGGCACATCAGGATGCACCAGCACCGCGTGCAGGTAACGGCCGATCAACCCGATCGGCGTGAAATCAGCGACCGGATCGTAAGGCGGCGTTTTGCGCATAGCCGGCACTGCCGCCAGCGGACTATTGGTGGCGAAAAACAGCGTGTAGCCATCGGGCGCTGCGCGCATCACCTCAGCGGCAGAAATAGCGCCGTCGGCGCCCGGCTTGTTGTCCACCACCACCGTCTGACCGAAACTCGCACTCATGGATTGCGCGATAACGCGCGCAACGGTGTCGGTCGCGGATGCGGCGGGGAGCGGCAGTATCATGCGGACCTGCCGGGCCGGATATTGCGCGGCGACGGGAAACGCAACGGCTGCAAGTGCAGCAACTTTGGCAAGGATAACTACGAAGTTACGCAAGCTATGCAACATTATTCTTCCTCCGGTGACCCGCGTCGTTCAACATTTATTTTCAAGTTTGGCGCTTTTTAGCGATTCTGCATGGCGCGCCGAAACAAGCTCAGGATATGCAACAAAGCGTTCCAGGCTTTTGTGGACTATGAACAGTCGATAGCTTACTTCGCCAGGGCAACTTCGGAAGTCTGCGGCAAATCGCCTTCTTCCTTCAGCATGCGCAATGTCTTCTGCCACGCCGCGAGCGTCAGGTCGACATCAGCCTGGGTGTGTGCCGAGGAAACGATGCCGCCGCGCCAGCCTTTCAGGTCGATCCCGTATACCAACATGGCCAGCCGCATCTTGGACAGCAAGGGCTCGCGCTTGTCGCCCCCGAACCACTCGATGGGTGCGGCGTTCGCGTCGAACGTGGTTGGGCGTACCGGGTGGTTGCCCGGATTGGTGAAAAAATTGTAGAACGAGTGTACGCCGTAGACCGCCCACGGCACGCCTTCTTCTTCCAGGATTGTATTCATGCCCGTGCGCAGTTTGGCGGCGGTCGCGCTCGCTCGCGCACACGCATCGGTATCCCTGATTATGCTGAGCGTGGCAATCCCCGCGGCCGCCGACATCGGATGCGCGTTGTGCGTGCCCTCGTGCGCGACGCGTTCGTGGCCAGCGCTGGAGGACGCCTCGTGATCGAGCCAGTCGAGCACCTTTCTGCTGCCGGCGACGGCACCGCCCGGCATGCCGCCGGCGACGATTTTGGCGAGCGTCGTCAAATCGGGCGTGACGCCGTAGAGCGCCTGGGCGCCTCCTGGCGCAACCCGAAAACCCGTCACCACTTCATCAAACATCAAGAGCACGCCATGCCGGCGCGTGATCTCACGCAACTCGCGCAATACCGCCGGAGACGTTGGTATGGCGCCGGAACTCGCGCCGACTGGTTCGATCATGACGGCGGCCACGTCTTTATGTTGCGCAAGGACGCGCTCCACAGCTGCAAGATCGTTAGGCTTGACCAGAATGACATTCGCAGCAACGTCCGGCAATACGCCTGCGGTCGGCGTACCATCAAGGTGCTCCTTCACGCCAAACGCAACGTGGTCGTGCCAGCCGTGGAAGTGACTGACAAAGCGCACAATCTTGCCTTTCCCCGTCGAAGCGCGTGCGAGCCGCACAGCCATCATCGTGGCCTCGGTTCCTGAGGAGGTGAAGCGCACGCGCTCCGCCGATGGGATCAGTTCCTGGATTAGGCGCGCCCACTCATTTTGTAATTCGTGCCCCGCAGCAAAGTGCATGCCCTTGTTGAGTTGCGCCTGGACCGCCGCCACCACTTTGGGATGCTGATGGCCAAGCATCAGGGCGCCGTGCCCTCCGTAGTAATCTACGTACTCGTTGCCGTCGATGTCCCACTTCCGCGAACCCGCAGCGTGATCGACGTATAAACCGTACGGCCACGTGCGTCTGGAGTCATGCACGATACCGCTGGGAAACGACCCGCGTGCCTCTTCGTGGCGCTGGGATGAGCGCGGCGTGCGTTCGAGATATTCGCCCAAAATCCGGGATTCACGCGCAGCTTTGGCATTCATCGTGCAATTCTCCTGTATCAAAATTCTGCTTGTTTACGAATGGGCGCGGCACGAAAGTATCGTGGAATGAGCGCCGCGCCGTTTGCACGACGCCCGCTGCGGCGCCGGCACGATCACCTTGTCGCCTGGATCGAGCGTCGCCATCAGCGCGTTGAAGAGCACCCGCTCGGTTGCACGCTGGTTGGCCGCGTTGCTCGGCGAGTGCTTGATGCGCGCCATACGCGAGGCGATGACGGCTCGACGCTGCATTCTACGCATACCCGTCGTTGAGAATCCTCGCTTAGCGTAAGACGAGCCATGCAAGAGAGGTGTGGAGTGCTTGCGCAGACCAAATGCAATTTACGCGGGCGGTTCGCTTTGTGTCCCCCGGCGTGTCCCCCAAGACATTTCCATTATTATTAATTTATGTAACTTATTGATTTATTGGTCGGGGCGAGAGGATTTGAACCTCCGACCACCTGCACCCCATGCAGGTACGCTACCAGGCTGCGCTACGCCCCGAGGCGATGATTATAACAGATGGGATACTGCCAGCCGCGGCGTCAGCCGCGCAGGAGGTCGAGGACGGACTTGATTTCTTTGCGTACCACCGCGAGGTTCGCCTTGCCGGCGGCGACAGCACGATTGGTCTTGGCGGGTTCGGTAACGATTTCGTCCAGGCGGTTGCGCGCGCCGCTGATGGTGAAACCCTGGTCGTAAAGCAGATCTCGGATGCGCCGGATCAACAATACTTCATGGTGCTGGTAATAACGGCGGTTGCCGCGGCGCTTGACCGGTTTTAACTGGGTGAACTCCTGCTCCCAGTAGCGCAACACGTGCGGTTTGACGCCGCACAGTTCGCTCACTTCGCCGATAGTGAAATAGCGTTTGGCCGGGATCGGCGGTAACGCTTCCTTAGGACTGTGGTTTGTTTCCATTATTATAGTTTTGCTCAACCATCGCCTTCAGTTTCTGCGACGCATGGAAGGTGACTACGCGCCGGGCAGTGATCGGGATCTCTTCGCCGGTTTTCGGATTGCGCCCGGGACGCTGCGGTTTGTCACGCAACTGAAAATTGCCGAAACCCGAAAGCTTGACGCCCTCTCCGTTCTCCAGCGCCAAGCGGACTTCTTCAAAAAAGGACTCCACCATGTCTTTAGCTTCACGCTTATTGAAACCTACTTTTTCAAATAGCAGATCCGCCAGCTCGGCCTTGGTTAAAGTCATATTTTCCCCTTATTCCCGGAGTCTTGCTTGAAATTGTTCTTGTAACACTTTAAGCAACCGCTGTATCGCGGTCTCGGCTTCAGCGTCGGTCAATGTTTTATGAGTATCTTGCAATAATACCCGAAACGCAACACTTTTTTTATCTGAATCAATGCCTTTGCCACGATATACGTCAAACAGCGCGACCTCCAAAACTATGCCTGGAGCGTGCTTTTTGAGTGCTTCCAGCATGGCCTGGCCGGTCACTTTTTCGGGCACTTCAACCGCGATATCGCGCCGTACCGTGGGCTGCCGTGAGAATTCAGCATAAGGGGTCGACTTACGGCCCGTGATTGCGTCGAGATTCAGCTCGAAAACCATTGGTGAAAAAGGCAAATCGTACTTTTGCTGCAAGCGTGGATGAAGCTCGCCCAACCACCCGATCGGCGCCCCCTCCAGCATGATTTTGGCGGTCCGGCCCGGGTGTAAAGCGGGGTGTTCACCTGCCTCAAAACTGGGGGCACCGGGACCCACGATGGTTTCGACGTCAGATTTCACATCGTAAAAATCGACCGTGCGCCGGGCGACACCCCATTGCTCCGCCACCGACCCGCCATACGCGAGTCCGCCCAACACCGACCGTTCCGCGTAGCAACCCTTCGAGTTGCGCGCATAACAGCGCCCGCTTTCGAAAATACGCACGCGCTCCTGCTGCCGGCTCACGTTCGTTTTAAGACAATCAACCAGACTGCCGATCAAACCCGAACGCATTGCGTTGAGGTTCGAGGCGATGGGATTGGCCAGCATTACGGGGTCATTGTTGGAACAAAAATCAGCTTCCCACTGCCGATCGACGAAGCTGTAACTGATGACTTCCTGGTAATCGCGCGCGACCAGCAGATCTCGCAATGCCGCGACATTCCTGCGCGTCTCGCTTGCAGGCAGCATGACGTTGGCGGCGAGCGGCGCGTTGACAGCGATATTGTCGTAGCCGTGCAGACGAGCGACTTCCTCGATGAGGTCTTCTTCAATCGTCAGATCGAAGCGATAGCTTGGAGGCGTCACCAGGAATTCATCGCCGCGCCGCTCACAAACAAAGCCCAGATGCTGCAGCAAGCGCGCGATGTCTTCGGCCGCGAGTTCGACGCCCAGCAAGCGCCGCGCGCGCGCCGTGCGCAAGCTCACTGGTTTGCGCTCCGGCAGAACCGCCTTTGCGTCGCAGACCGGCCCTGCTTTGCCGCCGCAAATCTCCAGCACAAGCTGGGTGGCACGTTCCATGGCCCGCGCGGTCGCGCCGAAATCAACGCCGCGCTCGAAGCGGTATGCGGATTCCGACCCGAATCCAAGCACGCGCGATTTGCCCGCGATCACAGTGGGATCGAAAAACGCGCTTTCCAGCAGAATATCGACGGTATCCAGGCTCACTGCACTGTCGGCGCCGCCCATGATGCCCGCCAGAGCGAGCGGCTTCTGTTCATCCGCAATCACCAGGAATTCGGGTTTCAGCGCGATTTCCTGTTCGTTGAGCAATTTGAGTTGCTCACCCACCTTGCCAAAACGCACCTGTATTCCGCCGGCGATACGCGTCAGATCGAATGCATGCAGCGGCTGCCCGAGTTCCAGCATCACGTAGTTCGTCACATCCACGATCGCGCTGATGCTGCGCAATCCGCTGCGCTCGAGACGCTGCACCATCCAGCGCGGCGTTGCCGCCCGTGCATTGACGCCGCGCAATACGCGGCCGCAATATAAAGGACATGCGGTTTTGTCTACCAGCGTGATATTAATTTTATCCGGCAAGTTCGAAGCGGCCATTGTAGCGACCGGCTTCAGAGCGCTGCCGGTAATGGCCGCCACTTCGCGCGCGACACCGAACACGCTCAGGCAATCGCCGCGGTTCGGCGTCGGCTTGATCGTAAACAATTGATCGTCGAGCTCGAGATACTTTCGAATGTCCGTTCCTACCGGTGCATCGGCCGGCAGAACCAGCAAGCCTGCCGCATCGTCTGCGATGCCCAGCTCTTTCGCCGAGCACAACATCCCGTTTGATTCGACGCCGCGCACTTTCGCCTGCTTGATCTCGACACCGGGCAACCGTGCGCCGACTTGCGCCAGCGGCACGCGTATGCCCGCACGCACGTTGGGCGCTCCGCACACGACCTGCAGCGGTGCCCCGTCCGCGTTGACGCGGCACACCGTAAGGCGATCGGCATCCGGGTGCTTCTGCACTTCGATGACTTCCGCAACGACGACTTTGTCGAATGCCGGTGCCGCACGCTCTACGGACTCGACTTCTATGCCACCCATGGTCAACGCATCCGCCAGTGCGCTGCTCGAGAGCGGCGTCTGGACGAAAGTGCGCAGCCAGTTTTCCGAAAACTTCATATATTTTTAACCGCCAAGACGCCAAGGCCGCCAAGTGAAAACCACACCAAGCGACTCAAAACATCAAAACCAGATCTTTTACTCTGTAAATACCGTAATCGTTTTGTTATTAGAGTCCGGACACGCCAGTTCTTCTTGGCGGCCGTGGCGCCTTGGCGGTTCAATTAAACTGCCTTAAAAACCGTAAATCATTCTCGTAGAAAAGACGCAGATCGTTCACGCCATATCTCAGCATCGTCAGGCGATCCGGGCCGAGGCCGAACGCAAAGCCCTGGTATTTTTCGCTGTCGATGTTGACGTTGCGCAGCACGTTGGGATGCACCATGCCGCAGCCGCCGATTTCCAGCCAGCCATCGCCAAAACTCATGTCGATTTCAGCTGACGGTTCGGTGAACGGAAAGAACGACGGCCGGAAGCGCACTTTCAGATCATCACGCTCGAAAAAACGCCGCAGGAAATCCACCACCACGCCTTTGAGATCGGCAAAACTCACATGCTCGTCTATCCACAAGCCTTCGATCTGATGGAACATCGGCGAGTGCGTTGCATCCGAATCAACGCGATAGACGCGGCCTGGTGCGATGATCTTGATCGGCGGTTTGTGCGTTTCCATGTAACGGATCTGGATCGGCGACGTGTGCGTGCGCAGCAAATGCTTGCCGTCGTCCAGGTAAAACGTATCGTGCATCGAGCGCGCCGGATGGTTTTCCGGCTGGTTCAGCGCGGTAAAGTTGTAATAGTCGGATTCGATCTCCGGACCGTCGGCGACTTCGAAGCCAATTGAATGAAACAATGCTTCTATACGTTGGAGCGAACGCGTGACCGGGTGCAATCCGCCGGCACCAATGCCCCGCCCCGGCAGGGTGACATCCAGCGCTTCCAGCGCCAGCTTCGCGTCGAGTTTTGCCGACTGGATTTTGTTGCGTTGGGCTGCGAGCGCCGCTTCTATCTGTTCTTTCGCGGCATTGAAGCGCGCGCCCATGGCGGGACGCTCCTCCGGCGCAAGCTTGCCGAGACTTTTCTGCAATTCAGTGAGTGCGCCGGCCTTGCCGAGGTAACGCGCCTTGGCGTGCTCGAGCTGCGCCGCATCCGTGATCACGGCAAACGACTGCAGCGCCTCCTGCACGATAGTTTCTAATTTTTCCACGCTTGATCCGAAAAAAAAGGAGGCCGACCTCTGCGGGCGCAGCCTCCTTCTGGTCGTCGACTCCGCTCAGACGCCGAGGGTGGCCTTGGCTTTTTCGACAAACTTCGTAAACGCAGGCTTGTCCATGACGGCGATATCTGCCAGCACTTTGCGGTCGACCACGATCGCGGCTTTTTTCAGCCCGTTCATGAATACGCTGTACGACAAACCGTGTTCACGCACCGCGGCGTTTATGCGCGTGATCCACAGGCTGCGGAAATCGCGTTTCTTGTTGCGGCGGTCGCGGTAGGCATACTGCCCGGCGCGCATGACCGCTTCGTTGGCGATGCGGAATACGTTGTTGCGGCGGCCGCGGAAACCCTTGGCGCGCGCGATGACTTTTTTATGGGCGGCACGCGCGGTGACGCCACGTTTGACTCTAGGCATGGCTCATCTCCTTACGCGTAGGGAAGCATTTTGTGGACGGAATGCTGATCGCTCTCGTGCACGCCGGTACCGCCGCGCAACTGACGCTTGCGCTTGGTGGTTTTCTTGGTGAGGATGTGGCGCAGAAACGCGCTGCCCCGTTTGATGCGGCCGCTGGCGGCCACCTTGAAGCGCTTTTTCGCGCCGCTCTTGGTCTTCATCTTAGGCATGACTACTCCATTTTTCTGACATAGCGCCGGGTGCTTCCCAGTGGGAAGACTTCGGGAACCCGGACAACTACTTCTGGACTGCAACTACTTTTTTTCGGCTGTCGCCGTTGCTGCTGCCGGTTCCGCGACTGCGGCGGGCGCCGGCTTTGCTGCTTCTTTCGCTTCCTTATTTACGGCATCTTTCGCCGCATCTTTCTTCGGCGCCGCGGCAGCCGGTTTGATGACGGCCTTTTTCGGCGACAACACCATGACCATCTGCCGCCCTTCCATTTTCGGCCACTGCTCGACCACGCTGAACGGCTCGAGATCGTTTTTCACCCGCTCGATAAGCCGGATGCCAAATTCCTGGTGCGCCATCTCGCGTCCGCGGAACCGCAACGTCACCTTGCACTTGTCTCCTTCATCGAGGAAACGCGTCAGGTTGCGCAGCTTGATCTTGTAATCGCCGTCGTCGGTGCTCGGACGAAACTTCACTTCCTTGACGATGATCTGCTTCTGCTTCAGCTTCGCTTCGTGCCGCCGCTTGCTTTCGCGGTACTTGAATTTGCCGTAATCCATGACACGGCAAACCGGCGGCACTGCCGTCGGCGCGATTTCCACCAGATCCAGCTCTGCCGCTTCCGCCTGCGCATTGGCGGCTGCAATCGTGACGATGCCAACCTGTTCCCCGTTGGGCCCGATCAACCGGACTTCGGGAGCATTAATTTCGCCGTTGATGCGCGGCTCTTTTTCCTGAACTATATGAAAACCCCGCTATATCAAAAAGTTATGCCGCGCGCCCAAGCTTTCGCGCCTCATCCAGCAGGCGCTCAGCGAAGTCCTTAATCGGCATCTGGCCGAGGTCTTCGCCTTTGCGGGTCCGCACGGCAACTGTCTGCGCCGCCATCTCCTTGTCACCCAAGATGACCTGATACGGCAGCTTTTGCAGACTATGTTCCCGAATTTTATAGGTTATTTTCTCATTTCTCAAGTCGGATTCGACCCGCAACCCGGCCCGCCTCAGTTCCGCGACCACTTGTTCGGCGTAAGCGGCCTGGTTGGCGGTGATATTCATGACCACGACCTGGACTGGCGCCAGCCATACCGGCAGCGCCCCGGCATAGTTTTCCAGCAAAATCCCGATAAAACGCTCCATGGAGCCGACAATCGCCCGGTGGAGCATCACCGGCACATGGCGCGCGTTGTCTTCCGCGACGTATTCAGCCCCGAGGCGCCCCGGCATCGAAAAATCGACCTGCACCGTTCCGCATTGCCAGACACGGCCGATGGAGTCTTTGAGCGAAAATTCGATTTTCGGCCCATAAAATGCGCCCTCGCCCGGCAAGGTATCCCACGGCACGCCTTTTTTGTTCAAAGCATCCGCGAGCGCCTTTTCCGCCACATCCCAGGTCTCGTCCGAACCCACGCGTTTCACCGGACGTGTCGATAGTTTGTAAATGATTTCGTCGAAACCGAAGTCGCGATAAACGTTGACCAGCAGATCGATGAAGTTCTCGACCTCGGGTTCGATTTGCGCTTCGGTGCAGAATATGTGGCCGTCGTCCTGCGTAAAGCCGCGCACGCGCATGATGCCGTGCAGCGAGCCTGAAGGTTCGTTGCGATGACAAGCACCGAATTCGCCGTAACGCAGCGGCAAATCACGATAGCTATGCAGGCCGTTGTTGTATATCTGGACGTGACCGGGACAGTTCATCGGCTTCAATGCGTAATCGCGGTTCTCGCTCGCCGTGGTGAACATATGCTCGTGGTAATTCTCCCAGTGGCCGGACTTCTCCCACAGCGAGCGGTCGAGTATCTGCGGGCACTTCACTTCCCGGTAACCGTTGTCCTGGTAAACACGGCGCATGTACTGCTCGACCTGCTGCCAGACCGTCCAGCCGTGCGGATGCCAGAACACCAGGCCCGGCGCTTCGTCCTGCATGTGAAAAAGGTCGAGCTGCTTGGCGAGCCGCCGGTGATCGCGTTTCTCGGCCTCTTCCAGCATGTGCAAATAGGCGTCCTGCTCTTCCTTCTTCGCCCACGCCGTGCCGTAAACCCGCTGGAGCATCTCGTTCTTGGAATCGCCGCGCCAGTACGCTCCGGCGAGTTTCATCAGCTTGAAAACCTTCAGCTTGCCGGTCGACGGCACGTGCGGCCCACGGCACAGGTCGATGAAATCGCCTTCGCGATACAGCGATACGTCTTCGCCTTGCGGAATCGACGCGATGATTTCAGCCTTGTAGTGCTCGCCGATGGACTTGAAAAACTCAACTGCCTTGTCGCGCGGCCATACTTCGCGCGTCACCGGCAAATCGCGCTTGGCAAGTTCGGCCATGCGTTTTTCGATCGCCGCAAGGTCGTCCGGCGTAAACGGCCGCTTGTAGGAAAAATCGTAATAGAACCCGTTGTCGATGACCGGACCTATCGTGACCTGCGCATCAGGAAACAATTCCTTCACTGCATAGGCCAGCAGATGCGCCGTCGAGTGGCGGATCAGGTCGAGCCCTTCGGGACTCTTGTCGGTGATGATGGCGAGATCGCTGTCCTTGTCGATGACGAACGACGTATCGACCAGCGCGCCGTTGACCTTGCCGCCGAGCGCAGCCTTTGCAAGGCCGGGACCAATGGCCGCGGCAACCGCGGCGACTGCCACCGGTTTATCGAATTGACGGACCGAGCCGTCGGGAAGTTTGATATTGGGCATTTTGATTTACTCAACGAAAAGACGAAAAAAAAGCGCGGGCTAGCCGCACTTTTTTCCAGACCGCGAAAAACAGCACGACTAGTGTCGCAGGTACGACGTGCAAGTTCGCGGTGTCATAACGCTCTCTTTCCGTATTCCATGTATTCACAACCATTCGGGCCAAGCGTTGAACGGCGTTTCCGTCCGTTCCAACGCGCGACGCTAAAGCGGCACTCCGTGTCCGCTTTGGCAATTGGTAGGCGCGATTGGACTCGAACCAACGACCCCCACCATGTCAAGGTGGTGCTCTAACCAGCTGAGCTACGCGCCTAAAAGCCGGGCATTCTACCTGATGCTGCGCAGTCGTTCAATTAAATGCCTGTTTACGCGGAATTTGATGCGGTCTGCGTCCCGGTTGCGACGATTCCGGTCGCGCCATATAGTGCATCCAAAATATGCGGTCAGACACTGCGGGGAGATCGAATGTCAGCTTACATCATCGTGCAAGTCGAAGTCACCGATCCTGCGGGCTACGACGACTACAAGAAAATGGTGCCCGCATCGCTGGCCGCTTACGGCGGTAAATTTGCGGTCAGGGGCGCCGCGTGCGAAACGCTGGAAGGTTCGTGGCAGCCCAAGCGCGTGGTCGTGCTCGAATTTCCGAGCATGGAACGCGCCAAGCAATGGTGGGCGTCGGACGAATACCGCGACGCCAAGGCACTGCGTCAACGCACTGCCAAGACTGGAATGATCGTGGTTGAA
>JAIOOZ010000596.1 GCA_021414185.1 Betaproteobacteria bacterium | reverse complement strand
ACGCGGTTCAGAACCTCCAGCGAGGTCGCGAGATCGCCGATGCTCAACGCGGCGCTGGCGCGCTTCATGTCGCTGGCCAGCGCAGTGTCGGACGGGTTGAGCCAATAAGCCCAGATCTGCTGGCTGATCTCGTCGGCTTCCGCCGCGCTGTGCGCGCGCTGCACGCGGTGCCCGGCGTGCTCGAGATTGACCGCGATCAGTTCCTGGATCGCCGGCTCGTCTTCGACGACCAGTATGTCGCTGCTCATGCCGACGATCGCTTCAACTGAGCGCCTCGCGTTCGAGTTCTTCCACCGTCGTATGCCGCACGTCGGTGCCTTTGACGATGTAGATCACCTGCTCCGCCATGTTCTTGGAGTGGTCGCCGATGCGCTCGATGGCTTTGGCTATCCACAGGATTTCGAGCGATTGCGAAATCGTGCGCGGGTCTTCCATCATGAACGTAATCAACTGACGCACGATGGCTCGGAATTCTTCGTCGATCGCGAAATCCTCGCGCACGATAGAAGCAGCGGCAGCGGTATCGAGGCGGGCGAGCGCGTCGAGCGCCTTGCGCAACATGCCGAGCGCTATATCGCCGACATGCTTGACCGCGGCGATCGGCGTACTCGGCATGCGCGCGCGTCCATAACTCAGCTTGCCCATGCGCGCGATCTTGGCCGCCTCGTCGCCGATGCGCTCGAGGTCGGTCACGATCTTGATGACAGCGAGCACCATGCGCAAATCACCAGCGGCCGGTTGCCGGCGGGCAATCAATTGGCTGCAATCGGTGTCGATACTGACCTCCAGCGCGTTCACGCGGTGGTCTTCCGCGATTACCGCGTCGAGCTCGCGCAGATCTCCGGAGGTCAGCGCGTCGATCGCCGAGAGGATCTGGGATTCGACAAGCCCGCCCATTTCCAGCACGCGCGAGCGCAGCGTTTCGAGGTCGAGGTCGTATTGTTTAGAGGAATGTTCGTTCATGGTTTGTCGCTCCAGGGACGCTCTTATCCGAAGCGTCCGGTTATGTAATCTTCGGTTTCCTTGCGCTTGGGTTTGATGAATATATTGTCAGTCGCCCCGAATTCAATCAACTCGCCCAAGTACATGTAGGCAGTGTAATCCGATACGCGCGCCGCCTGTTGCATGTTGTGCGTGACGATGACCACCGTGTAGTCTGTCTTGAGTTCGTCGACAAGTTCTTCGATGCGCGAGGTTGAAATCGGGTCGAGCGCCGAGCACGGCTCGTCGAGCAGCAGTACCTCGGGTTTGATGGCGATGCCGCGCGCGATGCACAGCCGCTGCTGCTGGCCGCCCGACAGGCTGTTGCCACTCTGGTTCAGCTTGTCTTTCACTTCCTTCCACAGCGCCGCCTTCGTCAGCGCCCATTCGATGCGCTCGTCCATTTCGCCGCGGCTTAAATCTTCGTAGAGGCGCACGCCGAAAGAGATGTTGTCGTAAATCGACATCGGGAACGGCGTCGGTTTCTGGAACACCATGCCGACCTTGGCGCGCAACAGCGTAATGTCCTGCGCCTTGTCGAGTATGTTGTTACCGTCGAGCCGGATTTCGCCTTCGGCGCGCTGGCCCGGATACAGTTCGTACAGCCGGTTAAACGTACGCAGCAGAGTCGACTTGCCGCAACCCGACGGCCCGATAAACGCCGTGACCTTGTTGGCCGGGATGTCCATCGACACTTTTTTGATCGCCTGGTACTTGCCGTAGTAAAAGTTCAGATCGTTGACCTTCAGCTTCGGGTTCGCAAACTGCAGTTCTTCGGTCATGGATTGAGTCCGGTAATTAACGGTTTGTACGGATTCAGCGGCGAAACATCACGCGCGCGAGAATGTTAAGGCCAAGCACGCCAAGCGTGATCAGGATCGCGCCGCCCCACGCCAGGCGATGCCAGTCGGGATAGGGGCTCATGGCGAACTGGAATATCACCACCGGCAGATTCGCCATGGGCGCGTTCATATTGAGCGAAAAGAATTGGTTGTTCAGCGCGGTAAACAAGAGGGGCGCGGTCTCGCCGCTGATGCGCGCCACCGCGAGCAGGATACCGGTGACGATGCCAGCCTTGGCCGCGCGATAGGACACGAAAACGATCATTTTCCAGGTCGGCGCACCCAGCGCGACCGCGGCCTCGCGCAGACTGTCGGGTACCAGTTTCAGCATGTCGTCAGTGGTGCGCACGACGACCGGGATCACGATGAGCGACAACGCGAGCGCGCCGCCCCAGCCGGCGAAATGCCCGACCTTCGCAACATAAACCGAATAAATGAAAAGCCCGATCACGATGGAAGGCGCTGACAGCAGAATGTCGTTGATGAAACGCGTCGCCGGGGCCAGCCAGCCGCGGCTTCCGAACTCGGCGAGGTAGGTGCCGGCCAGAATGCCGATGGGTGTGCCGATCAATGTTCCCATCACGGCCATCAGCAAGCTGCCGACTATGGCATTCAGCAGCCCGCCATTGCTGCCGGGCGGCGGCGTATTCAGGGTGAACAACGTCGGGCCTAACGCATTGAAACCCTCGTACAGCAGCGTAATTATTATCCATGCCAGCCAGAACAGGCCGAATAACAGTGTCAGGCCGGAGATGAACAGCATCAGCGCGTTGACCAGGCGCCGGCGATGGTAGATCTTGTTGGTTGGGGAAATGGCGCTCAACATCCTTGCTCCTAGGTCTGTTTGCCTTCTCGCTTGGATAGCTGCAACAAGAGCAGCTTCGACAAGGCCAGCACGATGGTGGTGATGAGAAACAGGATCAGTCCGAGCTCAATCAGCGCGGCGGAATGCAGATCGCCGACGGCTTCTGTGAACTCGTTGGCAAGCGACGACGCAATGCTGTTGCCGGGAGCAAGCAACGAGGTACTCAACCGGTGCGCGTTGCCGATGACAAACGTGACCGCCATGGTTTCGCCGAGCGCGCGGCCGAGGCCGAGCATGACACCGCCGACCACGCCTATCTTGGTATACGGCAGCACCACTCGCCACACGACTTCCCAGGTGGTCGCACCGAGACCGTACGCGGACTCTTTCAGGAGCGGCGGCACCAGCTCAAATACATCGCGCATCACGGCGGTAATGAACGGGATCACCATGACCGCGAGGATGATGCCGGCAGTCAGCATGCCGATGCCCATCGCCGGGCCTTTGAACAGCGGGCCGAAAATCGGCAACGCGCCAAACGTCTTTATCAGCACGGGCTGCACATACTCGGCGAACAGCGGCGCGAATACGAACAGACCCCACATGCCATAAATGATGCTTGGAATCGCGGCGAGCATTTCGATCGCGGTGCCCAGCGGGCGCTTGAGCCAGTTCGGCGACAGTTCGGTGAGAAACAACGCAATGCCGAAACTCACGGGAATGCCGATGATCATGGCAATCGCGGAACTCACCAGCGTGCCGTAAATCGGCACCAGCGCGCCGAATTCCTCGGTCACCGGGTCCCACTCGGCGTTGAACAAAAAATTGAAGCCGAACTTCGAAAGCGTAAGCTGGCTGTGCACAATCAGCGAGACCAGGATCGCCGCGAGTATCGAGAATACGAAGAACGCGGAGCACCGCGTCAGGTTCCTGAAAAATGCATCCATCCAGACGAGCCTTTCCACCGGCTTGGGTTGCTGATTATAGGCGTACTGCGCTCCGGTCTCGAAAGGCGCTGCAATTGCGGTGGCGTCTCTGGGTGGCATGGCTGTCTCTGAAAAAAGCGCGAGAGGCACAAGCCTCTCGCATTACCGTCAGGTTGAAGTATCGTGCAACGTCTGGCTTAAAACGCCACCGGCTTGCCCGACGCGTCCTGAATCTTCTTCCATTCGGCCTTGACCAGTTTCACGACACTGTCCGGCATCGGCACATAGTCGAGGTCGAGCGCCAGCTTGTCGCCGCTTTCGTACGCCCAGTCGAAAAACTTGAGCGCAATCGCCGCGTTCTCCGGCTTGTCCTGCTTTTTGTGCATCAGAATGAAGGTCGCGCCGGTAAGCGGCCAACTTTCCTTGCCGGTCTGGTCGGTCAGCATCAGGTTAAAGCCGGGCGCTTTGTCCCATTGCGCATTGGCGGCTGCCGCGCGGAAAGACTTGTCGTCAGGGGCGACAAAGTTGCCGTCCTTGTTTTGCAGCAGCGCGTAAGACATCTTGTTCTGCAATGCGTAGGCGTATTCGACGTAGCCGATCGAACCGGACAGCCGCTGCACATAAGCCGCTACACCTTCGTTACCTTTGCCGGAAACGCCGGTAGCCCATTTCACTGAGGTATTGTTGCCGACCTTGTCCTTCCACTCGGCGCTTACCTTGGACAGGTAGTGCGTAAAGATAAATGTCGTGCCCGAACCGTCGGAGCGGGCGACCACTGTAATATCCTGGTCCGGCAGCTTGACACCTTTGTTCAGCGCCGCGATGGCGGGCGCGTTCCACTTGGTTATTTTGCCGAGATAGATGTCGGCCAGCAGGGCGCCAGTCAAACGCACACCGCCCGGTTTGATGCCTTCGAGGTTGTAGACCGGCACCACGCCGCCCATGACCATAGGGAACTGCACGAGGCCGTCTTTCTCCAGTTTTTCGGCATCCAGCGGTGCATCCGAGGCGCCGAAATCGACCGTTTTGGCGGTGATTTGCTTGATGCCCCCGCCGGAACCGATCGATTGATAATTGAGGCCAACGCCGGTTTTTGCGCGGTAGGCTTCCGCCCACTTGGAATAAATCGGATAGGGGAAAGTCGCGCCGGCGCCGGTGATGTCGGCGGCTGTCGCGGATGTCGTCGTTGTCGCGACTGCGAGCGCCATCGCCGCACACGCGATAAATCGTTGGATCGTTTCGGATTTCATGACCTGTCTCCAGTTGGTATGCACGAAAGGAATCTGCAAGATGGGCGCATGATAGACGCCGTTTGTTACAGCTTCGTGACGCGCGGCGCCTGGCTCCGCTGAAGACCGGATGACGACATGAGGCTGATATCATGCGGCATGCAAGGAATGCCGGGGCGCGGCGACTAACCCCGACACGCGCTGGCCACGACAGGCGCCTTCATTTTCAGGAGAACGGTTCCATGAGCATCATCCGCAATGCATTGCTCGCGCTCGGCGCAACGCTCGTTCTTGCCAGCGCGACTGCGGGCTACGCGCAGACCGGCAAACCGGCGGCGGCTCCCGCTACCGCGAAAGCGACCTTCGCTGGCGGCTGCTTCTGGTGCATGGAGCAACCGTTCGACGTGCTGCCGGGCGTGATCTCCACTACCTCCGGGTATATCGGCGGGCAGAAAAAAAATCCGACTTACGAAGAAGTTTCCTCGGGCCGCACTGGCCATACCGAAGCCGTGCAAGTCGTCTACGACCCGAAAAAAGTGACTTACGACAAGCTGCTCGACGTGTTCTGGCACAACATCGACCCGACGGTCAAAGACCAGCAGTTCTGCGACCGCGGTTCGCAGTATCGCTCCGGGATTTTTTATCACGACGAAGACCAGCGGCGTCTTGCCGAAGCGTCCAAATCGGCACTCGACCGCAACAAGCCGTTCAGCGCCCCGATTGTCACGGAGATCACCCGCGCCGCGGAGTTCTATCCCGCCGAGGATTACCACCAGGATTTCTATACGAAAAATCCGCTGCGCTACAAGTATTACCGCAGCGGCTGCGGACGCGACAACCGCCTGAAAGAGCTGTGGGGCAAGGCGCCGGAGTAGCGGCCGCTGCCGTCCCCGTGAACCGCGTGGTGCTGGTCGGGGGCGGCCACAGTCATATCGAGGTGGTGCGACGGTTCGGCGCGCACCCTGTTCCGAATACCGGAATCACTCTCGTCGACACGGCGCGTTTTGCCACGTATACGGGCATGCTGCCAGGCCTGATCGCGGGTCACTACGATTTTCACGATTGCCGCATCGATCTCGCCTCACTCGCGCATCGGGCCAACGCCCGCTTCGTGCAGGCAAGTGCGTGCGCCATCGATACCACGCAACGTCAGCTCGCACTGAGTGACGGAACGTCTCTTGATTACGACCTGATCTCGCTCGATGTAGGATCGGTGCCGTCTACCGCCGGAGTAGCTGGCGCAGCCGATTATGCAATTGCCGTAAAACCGTTTTCCGGCTTTGTCCAGCAGTGGGACAAACTGGTTGAGGGAGCGCGCTCCGGCCAACTGCGAAATGTCGTAGTAGTCGGCGGCGGTGCCGCAGGCGTCGAACTCGTGCTGGCCATGCAATACCGTCTGACGCCATTGGCAACGACGCGCTTTGCGCTGATGTCCGATGCGCACGCCCTATTGCCCGACCACAACCCCGGCACGCGTGCCGCGCTGGAACACCTGCTGTCGCAACGCGGAATTGAAGTGCATCTCAATTCGCGCATCGAGCGCGTGGAACCCTCGGCAGTCGTGACGTCCAACGCGACCCGCATTGCAACCGACGCGACCATCTGGGCGACCGGTGCCGGTGCGCCGACATGGTTGACCAATACGGGACTCACGCTCGACGCGCGGGGCTTTGTCGCCGTCGATGAGCACCTGCAATCAACTTCGCATGGCGGGGTGTTTGCGGCGGGCGATTGCGCAACGATACAGGGACACGCCTATCCGAAGTCCGGCGTATATGCGGTGCGCCAGGGGCCGCCGCTCGCGGAAAACTTGCGCAACGCGTTGAGCGGCAAACCACTTGCGAAATACCGTCCGCAGCGTTTGGCGCTGGCTTTGATCAGCGGCGGAAACAAATACGCGGTTGCGTCGTATGGTCGATATAAGCTGGAAGGCGCATGGGTATGGCGCTGGAAGAATTACATCGACCGCAATTTTGTTGCGCGCTACAACTTGAAAACCTGACCGCTCGTTAAGTCAGCTTAACGCGCGCAAACTTGCGCTTGCCTACCTGCACCACGACCTGCATACCGGCGGCGAGCTTGAGCGCCTTGTCGCTGACCTTTTCACCGTCGAGCTTGACGCCGCCCTGCGCAATCATGCGCAATGACTCCGAGGTGCTCGCGGTCAACCCGGCTTCCTTCAGCAGGTTCGCGATCGCGATTCCGTCCGCGCCGGCGGTTACGGTCACTTCGGCAATGTCAGCCGGTATCTCGCCCTGTTTGAAACGCGATTCAAAATCGGCCAGTGCCGAGTCCGCGGCCGCCCGGGAGTGGAAACGCGCCACGATTTCCTGCGCGAACCCGACCTTGATATCGCGCGGATTGCGGCCTTCTTCGACTTCTTTTTTCCACTGTCTGACGGTGACGAGCGGCGCGAAAGACAGCAGCTCGATATAGCGCCACATCAGCACGTCGGACGCCGACATCAGCTTGCCGAACATGTCGTTCGGACTGTCGGTAATGCCGACGTAGTTGGCCAGCGATTTCGACATCTTGTTGACGCCGTCGAGACCTTCGAGCAAAGGCATCGTCAATATGCATTGCGGCGGCTGCGCGTAGTGCTTCTGCAGTTCGCGCCCCATCAGCAGATTGAATTTCTGGTCGGTGCCGCCGAGCTCGAGGTCTGCTTTCAATGCCACTGAATCGTAGCCCTGCACCAGCGGGTAGAGAAACTCGTGGATGGCAATCGGCTGGTTCGTTTTGTAACGCTTGCCGAAATCGTCGCGCTCGAGCATGCGCGCGACGGTATGCGTTGCAGCGAGCTTGATCATGTCGGCCGACGAGAACTTGTCCATCCACGTCGAGTTGAATGCGATCTCCGTCTTGCCTGCGTCGAGGATCTTGAACACCTGCGCGGTATAGGTTTTGGCGTTGGCTGCGACCTCGTCGCGCGTCAGCGGCGGACGCGTGGCGTTTTTGCCGGTGGGGTCGCCGATCATGCCGGTGAAGTCACCGATCAGGAACACGACGTGATGGCCGAGGTCCTGCAACTGCCGCAACTTGTTGATGAGCACCGTATGACCGATGTGCAGGTCGGGCGCGGTCGGGTCGAAGCCCGCTTTGACGCGTAACGGCCGGCCGGATTTCAACTTGTCGACCAATTCGGCTTCGACCAACAGCTCATCGCAGCCGCGTTTGATGATTTCGAGCTGCTCGGTCAGCGCTGCCACAGTGGCCTTGAGATGATCATAATGTATTTCACAATGTGAAATTCAGGGTTGCACACTGGTACCATTCTGCTAAGCTTGCCGAGTCGCTCCAGGGGGGGCTTTAAGATAATATGCTAAAAGCATGATTTTAACCCATAAAGTTGCGGCCAAGATAGGCGATATTACGTTCCGCCACCGACTTGCGGCAGCCCTCATCGCAATACCCTGCTTCGGCGTGGTCGCGGCGTTCGGGATCGCGCCGGACACGATGGTTGAAAAACTGACCATTAACAACGTGGTTCAGGAACTGCAGCTGCCGGCCTTGACGCCGACCCCCACCCAGGAATTAACCTTCGCACGCGAAGAACGCATCCAGCGCGGCGACACCGTTGCCAGCTTGCTCGCGCGGCTGCAAATCAATGACCCCGAAGCAACGCAGGTCCTGCGCAACAACCAGCAGGCCAGGGCGCTTTATCAATTGATTCCCGGCCGCACCGTGCGCGCGACCGCCGATGCGGACGGCAAGCTGGCGAGCCTGCGCTATCTGAACGCGGGCACGCTGGTGTCCGTCGATCGCACCGCCGATGCCTTGGTCGTTAAACAGGAACTCGTCCAGCTCGAGCGGCGCGTGCTCATGAAATCGGCCGAGATCAGGAATTCGCTGTTCGGCGCGACCGACGCGGCCGGCCTGTCCGATACCGTCGCCACGCAGATCGCCGATATTTTCTCGACCGATATCGACTTTCACCGCGACTTGCGCAAGGGCGACCGCTTCAGCGTGGTTTACGAAGTATTTTATGACCGCGGCGAACCGGTCAGGTCAGGCCGCGTGCTGGCGGCGGAATTCATCAATCAGGGCAAGCCCTACAAAGCGGTGTATTTCGAATACGCCGACAACGAGGGCGGCTACTACACGCCCGAAGGCAAGAACCTGCGCAAGCAGTTCCTGCGCTCGCCGCTGGAGTTTTCGCGCATCACCTCAGGGTTCAGCAACGCGCGTTTCCATCCGGTGCTCCAGACCTGGCGCGCGCACAAGGGCATAGACTACGGCGCGCCGACCGGCACGCGCGTAAAGGCGACCGCAGACGGCGTGGTGGAAATCGCGGGCCGCCAGGGCGGTTACGGTAACGCCGTGGTGCTGCGTCACCAA
>JAIOOZ010000595.1 GCA_021414185.1 Betaproteobacteria bacterium | reverse complement strand
CCGCGATCGGCGCCTTCAAGCTGCACTTCGTGCCGGACAGCGATACGCCGCAGCTGACCGAAAAAGACCGCGCCGTGCTGGCCTGCCTGCTGTCGAAAAAACGCGCCGCCGAGTGAAGCCTTGAGCGACGGGTTGAAAACCGATCCCCACCTCGGTCCTCCCCTTGGAAGGGGAGGATGAGAATGGCGCATAGCGAAATGCACGAACGCGTGCGCATCGACAAGTGGCTGTGGGCCGCGCGCTTCTACAAGACCCGCGCCTTAGCACAGGCGGCAGTAGTTGCGGGGAAAGTGAAGCTGCACGACGAGCGCATCAAGCCGGCGAAAGAAGTCCGCATTGGCGACGTGCTGGCAATCCGCGTCGGCGAGTTCACGTGGAGCGTGACCGTCAAAGCGCTGGCTGAGCACCGCGGGCCCGCCGAAGTCGCGCGCAAGCTTTACGAGGAGAGTGCTGAAAGCATCGCGCAACGCATGGCGCAGATTGCCGACCGCAAGGCGTTCGGCAATCTCGCCGGCGAGCGCAAGGGCCGGCCGACCAAGCGGGAGAGAAGGCAGATCATCAAATTTCGAGAGGGTAGCTAGTACCCTACACGACTAATCCCTCTTGCCTAAATCCCCGGGGTCGGCCCCGGAGCCGGTCACTTTTCTTGGACGGGCAAGAAAAGTAACCAAAACAGACCCGCCCCTGGTGAGCCGCGCCTGCGCGTTCCCTGTGTTACTCGACGAGCCGGGCGGCTGTGGAACTCGCTCTCAAAATGAATGAACACGTAAGTGGTCCGAGAGCTCAGACAGTCCTCGCCGAATTCCCCGGCCCGCCTGTGTTACTCGGCGTCTCACAAGGGGTCCCCAAAAACAGGCAGCGTCGCGAATAGAAGCTATGTCAAGGTTGGTTACGTCAGAGATCCTTATTTTCCTCGTGCGTTTACGGTCCCTCGGGGTCTGCAGCGCGCTTTCGAAAAATCCGTCGGCGCATTTGCGAATATGTCGCATCTGACATATGCTGCGCATGATGGTGAAAGCGGAGAAATCATGAATAGCGGCAGACTCAAGCGACTCAAAGCAGCAGGCTGGAAAGTCGGAACGACGCGGGAGTTTCTCGGGCTTCAGGAACAGGAGTCCGCGTTGGTCGAGGTCAAACTTTCATTGATCGACGCATTGAAGAAATCCCGTCAGAAGCGGCGCCTTTCCCAGGTCGACCTCGCGCAACGCATGGGATCGAGTCAGTCGCGGATCGCCAAAATAGAAGCGGGGGATGCTTCGGTTTCGCTCGACCTGATCGTGCGCGCCTTGATTGCCGCGGGCGCCACGCAGCAAGACATCCGCAAAGCCATCACCTCGAGCGTGCTGCTCGCTGCTTGATGAAGACCGTGCTCGCCATGCTCGCGATGGCGTTTTCATCGCTTGGTATCGCGCAGCAATCACCCGCTCCGGGCGATGCCGACGGACTCAGGCAGCCGCAACCCGCGCAGGACACACCCGAACTAAAGTCGATTCGAGACGATTACTATAAGCGTATTGCGGCCAAGATCAGGCGTAACCTGGTTCGGCCGCCAGATTTGGCGGAGAATGTTCAAGCTGAACTCGATGTCTGGCTGCTGCCGGACGGCAGCGTGTTGAGCGTGACATTGACGAAAGCCAGCGGCAACCCTGCATACGATAAAGCAGTTGAGCGCGCAATTCTCCGGGCGCAGCCGCTGCCTCTGCCGCCAGACCCGGCGTTATTCAAATACTTCAAGAATTTCAACTTCAGATTCAGTTCGCGAGATTGGTTGCGGCCAGACTTTCACTTCCTTCCCTTCGCCCTGAAGTTTGTTCTTCTTGAACTTCCGACTTCATTCTGTATCATACCTGTGGCCAGTTAGAGGTAATTGGCCGGAACATTTCACCCACGCACTTATAGAAGGAA
>JAIOOZ010000123.1 GCA_021414185.1 Betaproteobacteria bacterium | reverse complement strand
CGTCAATAACGCGGTGCCGGCGAAAGACGTCAAGGAGTTCATCGCTTACGCCAAAGCCAATCCGGGCAAACTCAATTACGGTTCGCCGGGCAATGGCAGCACTGCGCATCTGTCGATGGAGCTTTTCAAGTCGATGACCGGCATACAGATGGTGCACATTCCGTACAAAGGCAGCGCAGGCGTGCTCGCGGACCTGATCGGTGGCCAGATAATCACGACCATGGACAACATGCCGCCGTACGTGCCGCAGGTGAAAGCAGGCAAGATCCGCGCGTTGGCGGTAAGTCCGACGAAACGCTCCTCTGCAGTGCCTGAAATACCAACCGTTGCCGAAGCGGGCGTGCCCGGCTACGATTCCGGCGCATGGTTCGGCCTGGTGGCGCCTGCCAATACGCCCAAGGACATCGTCAACAAGCTATCGCGCGAAACCGCGCGCATCCTGAAACTTCCCGACGTGAGCGCCCGCCTGCTCGAACTGGGTGCTGAACCCGTTGGTAACACGCCGGAGCAGTTTTCCGCGCACATCAAGGCCGAAATCACCAAATGGGCGAAGGTCATCAAAGACGCCAACGTCGAACTGCAGTAGGCGCAACACATGATTCGCGATCCCGAAACATTCAATATCCTGCTCGACACGCTGCGCCGCTTCGTGCGCGAGCGGCTGATTCCGGCCGAACAGCAATTGGTCGACAGCGATGAAATTCCCCCCGCCATCATCGCCGAAATGCGCGAGATGGGACTGTTCGGGCTGACGATACCCGTCGAGTACGGCGGCCTCGGCCTTACCACCGAGGAAGAGGCGCTTACCTCGATGGAAATGTGCCGTGCCTCCCCGGCGTTTCGCTCCATAGCCGGCACCAATAACGGCATCGGTTCCCAGGGCATCGTCATCGACGGCACCGACGAGCAAAAGAAAAAATACCTGCCGCGGCTCGCCAGCGGCGAGCTGATCGGTTCGTTTGCCCTGACCGAGCCTGGCGCCGGGTCCGATGCGGGGTCGCTCACCACCAGTGCGCGGCGCGACGGCGATCATTACGTCGTCAACGGCGCCAAGCGCTTTATTACCAACGCGCCGGAAGCGGGCGTGTTTACGCTGATGGCGCGTACCGACCCACAATCCAAGGACGCCAGCGGCGTGTCGGCGTTCATCGTCGAGCGCGCCACCCCCGGGCTCACGGTCGGCAAGCCTGACCGCAAGATGGGTCAGCGTGGCTCGCATACCGCAGACGTAATTTTCGACAACGCACGCGTGCCGGCTGCCAACATCATAGGCGGCAAAGAAGGCATGGGTTTCAAGACCGCCATTCGGCCAGCCGGTCGCCGAGTTTCAGCTGGTGCAGGCGATGCTCGCCGACTGCCAGACCGAGATTTTCGCCGCGCGCAGCATGACGCTGGAAGCCGCGCGCAAACGCGACAACGGCGAGAACGTGACTATGGAAGCGTCGTGCTGCAAGTACTTCGCCTCTGAAATGTGCGGGCGGGTCGCCGACCGCGCAGTGCAGGTCCACGGCGGCTCCGGTTATATGGCCGAGTCCCCGATCGAACGTTTTTACCGCGATGTGCGGCTGTTCCGCCTCTACGAAGGCACCAGCCAGATCCAGCAGCTCGTCATCGCGCGCCATCTCATCCGTAACGCGGGCCGTTAGTCTGTTCGCATCGCAAGGAGTGTCTGCAGTGCCATTCGAAGAACTTTTACAGCAATTGCGCGAGCGTACCGCCAAGGTGCTCGGGATGGGCGGTCCGGACAAGCTCGCCAAACGCAAAGCCGAGGGCCATCTCAACGCACGCGAGCGCATTGACTACCTGATCGACGCCGACAGCTTCATCGAGTCCGGCATGTTCGCGGTCGGGGTGCGTCCCGAAGTGCGCCACAAGACGCCGGCGGACGGCAAGATCGCGGGCTTTGCGCGCATCGCCGGCCGCGAGATTGCGCTGGTATCGAACGACTTCACCGTGCTCGGCGCGTCATCGTCGGTGATCAACATGAAAAAGATCAAGCACGTGAAACAGGTCGGCGCCAAGCGCGGCCTGCCGCTCGTCATGCTCGGCGAATCGAGCGGCGCGCGCATGCCTGATCGCATGGGTTCCGCCGGCCGCGCCATCATCGCGCAGGACCCCACCGAGTACCAGCGTCTGCGCGAAACGCCGTGGGTGTCGGCATTGCTGGGCGCGTGTTACGGGTCGTCGACGTGGTATTCGGCGATGTCGGATTTCGTCGTCATGCGCAAAGGCGCGATCATGGCGATCGCAAGCCCGGGCGTGACTTCGATCGCCATCAACAAACCGATCACATCCGAGGAACTCGGCGGCTGGAAGTTGCTCACCGGCGTCTCGGGCCTGGCCGATCTCGCGGTCGATACCGACGAGCAGGCGCTCGACGCCATCAAGCGTTTTCTTTCCTATTTGCCCAGCCATTGCAACGAAGCGCCGCCCGTGCATCCAGTGCCGGCGGGCTCCGACGCGGCCTGCCGCAAAATGCTGGATATCGTCCCCGAGTCGCGCAACAAGGTGTACGACGTCCGCCACGTCATCAAAGCTATCGTGGACACCGATTCGACGTTCGAGCTCAAAGAACGCTACGGCAAATCGATTGCCACCGTTTTCGCCCGGCTCGACGGCAAGAGTGTCGGCTTCATCGCCAACAACCCGATGTTCAAAGGCGGCGCGCTCGATGCCGACGCCTGCCAGAAAATCACCAGCTTCATGGTGATGTGCGACTCGTTCAATGTGCCGCTGGTCTATCTGGTCGACGTGCCGGGGTTTCTGATTGGGGTCGAAGGTGAAATGCGCGGCATGCCCGGCAAGGTGATCAACTGGATGAACGCCATGAGCCAGGTCACCGTGCCGAAAGTTACCGTGATCATGCGCAAAAGCTACGGCCAGGCCTATATCAATATGGCGGGCGGCAAGGGCGCCGATGAAGTCGCGCTGTGGCCGACTGCCGATCTGGGATTCATGGATCCGGCGGTCAGCGTCAACGTGCTGCATGGGGTCAAGCAGGAAGACGATCCTGAGCGCTTCAAGCAATTGGTCGCGGAAGTGCAGCGCGACACCTCGGCTTGGGCGCTCGCGGAACTGTACGAAGCGCAGACCGTGATCGATCCGCGCGACACGCGCGATTATCTGATCCGCACACTCGAAGTGCATCGCATGCGCATGAAGAACGGCGTCGGCGAGCACCATCTGCGGAACTGGCCGACGAGCTATTAAAAGCGTTAATGTTAGTGCTTACTCTGTATATTTCCTTTTCAGATAAACGTTTTACGATTTCTTATGCCGTTTGAAGATCTGCTGAAAGAACTCGCTGAACGCCGGCAGCGCGCGCTCGCGATGGGCGGGCCGGCCAAGCTCGCGCAACGCAAGGCCGAAGGTGTGCTCAATGCGCGCGAGCGTCTCGACCGCCTGTTCGATGCGGGAACATTTATCGAAACGGGCATGCTGGCGGTTTCCAACCGCCCCGAAGACCGCCTGACTACGCCGGCGGACGGCAAAGTCGGCGGTTTCGGCCGCATCAATGGGCGCGAAGCCGCGGCGCTCGCCAACGACTTCACTGTCAAGGGCGCGTCGAGCGCGAACATCAACATCAAGAAGCTGAAGCACCTGAAACTGGCAGCGAAAAAACGCGGCATCCCGATGGTGTTTCTCGGCGAATCGACGGGCGCCCGTATGCCCGACGTGATGGGCGCATCGAGCATAGGCTCGAAAGACGATCCGATCGAATACCAGCGCATGCGCGAAGTGCCGTGGGCGGCCGCGGTGCTCGGCCATTGCTACGGCTCATCCGCGTGGTACGGCTCGATGTCGGATTTCTGCGTGATGCGCAAAGGCGCGATCATGGCAGTGTCCAGTCCGCGCCTGATCTCCATGGCGACCGGCCGCGACGTTGACCCCGAAGAACTCGGCGGCTGGCGCGTGCATTCCGAGGTGAGCGGTCTCGTCGACCAGGTCGTCGACACCGATGAACAAGCGATAGACGCAATCAAGCAATTCCTGTCGTACTTGCCCAGCCATCACAAAGAAGCGCCGCCCGTGCATCCGGTGCCGCCAGGTTCGGACGAGGCGATCAAAGACGTGATGAAGCTCGTGCCCGAAGCGAGCAACCAGGTTTACGACATGCGCAAAGTGATCGCGAGCATCGTCGACAAGGGATCGATGTTCGAAATGAAAGCGCGTTTCGGCAAGACCTTGGTGGCGGCGCTGGCGCGGCTCGACGGCCGCACCATAGGCGTGATCGCCAACAACCCGCTGTTCAAAGGCGGCGCGATCGACGCGGATGCCTGCCAGAAAGTGCAAAGCTTCATGGTGCTGTGCGACTCGTTCAACATTCCCATCGTGATGCTGGTCGACCAGCCCGGTTTCCTGATTGGCGTCGAAGGCGAGCAAAAAGGCGTCACCGGCAAAGTCATGAACTGGCTGAATGCCATGACGCTGTGCACGGTGCCGAAGATCTCCATCATCCTGCGCAAAAGCTACGGGCTGGCGGTGTCGAACATGGGAGCCGGCGGCAACGCCGATGAAGTCTGCTGCTGGGTGACCGCCGAAGTCAGTTTCATGAAGCCCGAGTTCGGCGCCAAAGTCGTGTTCGGCGCGAGCCCAGACGAACCGGAGAAATTCAAGGAAGCGGTCGCAAAAATGAACAAGGGCTCGACACCTTACGACATGGCGGCAATTTACACGGCGCAGAATGTGATCGATCCGCGCGACACGCGCGAATATCTGAAACGTACGCTGGAGATTCACCGCTTGCGGCTCACCAACGGCGTCGGCGAGCATTTGATGCGGACGTGGCCGACGAGCTATTAGCGCGGACGGTTATTCGCCGACTTCGAACCCTGTCATGCGCCAGCGCGCGCCGCTACTGACGAAGCAGGCGCGGTATTCGAGCGGGCTGCGCACGTGCTCTTCGGGCACATAGCCCTCGCCGGCTTTGGCTATGAGCTTGACCCATTTCTGCGTGGATTCCTTGTTGTCGTCCGCCACCTCCCAGTCGAGCACGTCGACGAGGTCGTATGACAGCGAGCCCAGCGTCGCAGCATTGCCTGCGGGCTGCGCTTTCAAGGAGGTCTCTTTAGCGATGATCGCACCGGACGCATTGGCGCCGGCGTCCTCCGGCCAGCGGTAATAAACGTACGGCGCGCACAACTCATTGACGTTCTTGTCGCGCTTGACGAAGACGCTGCCGAGAAACAGCAGCTTCGGCAGTTCGACCCACAATGAACTCGTCGCCAATTGCGGCTCCCACTGCTTTTTGAACTCGGCGATGCCCGCGGGGCCCGACATATTGCGGATTTTGGGGTCGACGATGCCTAGTATGAATTGCTGGTCACGTCGTACCAGCGCATCCAACAGCCGGGCCCTGAAACGCAGCCAGGAAGCGTCGTTCGCACCTTCGTCTACCGGCAGGAGCTTAAATTCCTGGGCAGGACTCGCCGCTGCAAACAGCACCAGCAGCGTCAGGCAGAACGCGCGCAGGCCCATTAGCTGCCTTTGAACTTGCCGCGGCGCTTCTCGAAAAAAGCGGTGAGAGCTTCCTGGTGGTCGTCGGTTTTATGGCACAGCGCCTGGAAGCTTGAGCATACGTCGAGATGGTCGGCGAGCGGTTGCGTTTGTGCGAGCTTCAGCAAACGTTTCGCATAACGCACGGCGAGCGGCGGCTTGGCGGCGATCTTGCCTGCAATTTCGCGCGCGCGCGGCATCAGTGCTTCGGGCGTGGTGACCTCGAGCAGAATGCCGAGTGCCAGCGCTTCTTCAGCTTTGACGATGCGCCCTGTGAAAGTCAGTTCGGCGGCGCGCTGGTAGCCAAGCAAGCGCTGCAAAAACCACGCGCCGCCGTCGCCCGGAATGATGCCGAGATTGACGAACGTCTCACCGAACTGCGCATTGGTCGAGCCGATGCGGATGTCGCACATGTTGGTGATATCGAAGCCCGCGCCTATCGCCGGGCCGTTGACCGCCGCGATCACCGGGATTTCCGCGTCCTGCATGGCAAGCGGGAT
>JAIOOZ010000592.1 GCA_021414185.1 Betaproteobacteria bacterium | reverse complement strand
GGGCCGATCGATATTGCTTTCATCAGCGTCAAATCGTACGACACTGAATGGGCGACCCATCTGATCAAGCCGTACCTCGCGCCCGGCGGTTACGTTGTGTCGCTGCAGAACTGCATCAACGAGGAGCGCATCGCAGCGATTGTCGGCTGGGGCAAGGTGCTCGGCACCATCGTGAGCCTGCTGGCCTCCGAACTCCACGCGCCGGGAAACGTCAAGCGCACCATGCCGATGGGTGGCGACCGCTACACGACTTATCGCGTCGGCGAGGTCCATGGCCGCATCACGCCGCGCGCCGAAGAAGTCGCGCGTATTCTCAAGCACGCCGACAGTTCCAAGGTGACGGCCAATCTGTGGGGCGAGCGCTGGACCAAGCTCATCATCAATTCCATGCGCAACGGGTTATCAGCGGCAACGGGTCTGTCGGGCAACCAGCGCGATCTGAGTGAAGGTCCGCGCGACGTCTCGATCCGGCTCGGCGGGCAGGCGGTGCGCGTCGGCCAGGCGCTCGGTTTTCAACTCGAAAAAGTGCAGGTGATGGACGCGGAGACGCTCGCGCGCGCGGGCGAAGGCAGCGCGGATGCAAAGGCCGAAGTGGTTGACCAGCTGATCCAGCTGTCGAAAACGCGCTCCGAAGAGCAGCGACCGTCGATGGCGCAGGACATTTTCAAGGGCCGCCGCACCGAAACCGATTTCATCAACGGGTTCGTCGCCGCCAAGGGCGAGGAGATCGGCGTGCGCGCGCCGCTGCATGCGAGCATGAATGCGCTGGTGAAAAGAGTCGAACGCAGGGAAGTCAAACCAGGTGTGGAACACATTGCAAATCTTTAGAACGGAACCGCCGATGTACGCCGATAAACGCCGATACAAGAAAGTCAGATTCACGATTTTATCAACCCCTTGCCATGCGGATTTTTCACGCGCTGCAATTAATCTGCGTTCATTGGCATGTATCTGCGGTTGCATGAGAGGCAAGTCATGAAAATAATGCGCTACAGCCGTAAAGGCGAAAAAGCGTCGCAGGCGCGCCTCGGCGTGCTGGTCGGCAACGACATGGTGGCGGATTTGCGCGCCGGTTACGCGCGTTATCTCATTGACGAGATCGGCAATGCCAAGGGACGCGAGCTGGCGGCGATTTTTCTGCCGGGTTATATCGCGCAATTCCTGCACGTCGGCGCGCCGGCGTGGGAAGCGCTGTCCGAAGCGTATGGCTGGTTGTCGGATCTGGTTAAATCCGAACCGAACGCGCTGGGGCTGACCGGACATGAGCTGTTTCTGCCGCTGGCTGACTGCCGGCTTTATGCACCGGTGCGCGGCAGCAAAATCATCGGCATCGGGCGTAATTATCCGAATTACACCAAGAACGCAGGCAAGCAGTCCGGACTGGTGCCGGCCGGTTTCATCAAGGTTCCGTCCTGCATAGTAGGCCCCGGACGCGATATCCTGAAGCCGCACGCGACCCACCAGCTCGATTGCGAAACCGAACTGGCAGTGGTGATCGGCAAGCAATGCAAGAATGTGCCGGAAGAAAAAGTCTACGACGTGATCGCCGGTTACACCATTTTGAACGACGTGACGGCGCGCGACGTGGGCAATCTCGAGCGCCAGGCCGGCCATACGCTGCTGGGCAAGACCTTCGATACCTTTGCGCCGATGGGCCCGTGGCTGGTCACCAAGGTCGAAATACACGACCCGATGAACCTGCGCCTCAGCACGCGCGTAAACGGCGAAGTGCGCCAGGACGGCAATACGAGCGAGATGATCTGGTCGATTCCAAAGCTGGTTTCCTATATCTCGCAGATGACTTTGATGCCGGGTGATGTGATTTCAACCGGCTCGCCGGGCGGCGGTGCGCTCGAACGGCCCGAGTGGTTCCTCAACGCGGGCGATGTGATCGAATGTGAAATCGAAAAAATCGGCACCCTGATGAATGCCGTCGTTGACGAACCCAGGACTTAGGAAAATCGATATGGCTGCAGCGCGGCGAAGCAACATCCTGATGCGCGTGCTGCTCCTGGCCGGGGTGTTCATGTGCTGGCATGCCGTGGTGCACGCCGCACCCAATTGCGCTCCTGCAGCGGAGCCGAGCAAGCACGCCGAGCCGATAATCGAGTGGTATGAAAATTACATCCGCCCTTATCGCTACATCGCGGGCGGGGCAGCCGCGACGCCGACCAAGGGCCAGATCGAGACCTTCATCGACGAAATCGGCACATTTAACCGACGCGCTGTTCTGGACCAGCTGATTTTCGAGGCACTGATCGAGCAGATCCTGACGAGTTATGCCCGCGCGCCGGATTTCAGGGGCATAGATACTGCAGCAGTCGAAAAAATCTACAAGACGGGGATTGGACAGAAAATCGACTTTTCATTTCTGTGCATCAGCTCAAAGTCGGTGCGCTCGCAGGACGACTCGTTCACCATTACGCTCTTCGGCGTCGTCGCCGACGACTGTCAGCACATCGGACTGCGCGGCCTGGTATTCACCGCGGCGCTGGTGAACGGCAGCGCAAACGGACAGTGCAAGCCCGACCAGCTGTACCGCAAGATGTTCATCGTGCCGATGCCGGCCGGCACCAATGAAATCACCTATATTTGCGGCAAAGACCGCGGCGGCTGCGCGCGGCAGTGACGTTGCACTGGTGAACGGGATCCGGCGATGACCGCGCAAACGATGTTCGACAAAGTCTGGGCGCGCCACACAGTCGCGGAGGAAGAAGGCGAACTGCTGCTGTATGTCGACCGCGCGCTGATCCACGAAGGCTCATCCCATGCCTACGCGGCGCTCAACGAGCAAAAGCGCAAAGTGTTCCGGCCGCGCCAGGTTTTTGCGTTCAACGATCATTACGTGCCGACCAGCGGGCGCGAGCGGGGCGTGGAAGGCATTGCCAACCCCGAAATCCGCAACATGGTGATCAAGCTTGCGGCCAATTCTGCAGAGCACGGCGTCAGGCTCTTCGGCATCGATGATCCGCAGCAGGGCATATTGCATATCGTGCCGCCCGAACTGGGCATCACGCAGCCGGGTCTTTTCATAGTCGGCGCCGATTCCCATACGTCCACGCACGGCGCGTTCGGCTGCCTCGCATTTGGCGTGGGTGCTTCGGAGATGATGCACGTGATGGCGACGCAGAGCATCTGGCAGCGCAAGCCGAAGACCATGCGGATCAACATCGACGGGGAACTGGGCTTCGGCGTCACGGCGAAAGACGTCATACTCGCGATCATCGCCAAGATAGGTGCGGGCGGCGCCACCGGCCACGTAATCGAGTATGCAGGCTCGACTATCGCGGCGATGAGCATGGAAGCGCGCATGACCGTGTGCAATATGTCAATAGAGGCGGGCGGGCGCGCCGGCATGATAGCGCCCGACGCCACGACGTACGCTTATCTTGCGGACCGGCCGTATGCGCCGGCCGGCAAGGCATGGGACGATGCGATGGCTGTATGGACCCGATTGCCGAGCGATGCAGCCGCGAAATTCGACAAGACAGTGCAGTTGGATGCGGCGCAACTCGCCCCCATGGTGACTTGGGGAACGAGTCCCGAACACGCATTGCCCATCAACGGCTGCGTGCCCGATCCGCGCGATGCGGCGAATACGACTCAAGGTGCGGAAATTCGCGCGGCGCTCGACTACATGGCGCTGCAACCGGGCACCCGGCTTTCCGATATCGCCGTGGACCGGGTTTTCATCGGGTCGTGCACCAACAGCCGTATCGAGGATATACGCGCGGCGGC
>JAIOOZ010000591.1 GCA_021414185.1 Betaproteobacteria bacterium | reverse complement strand
CCGGGCCCGCGTGAGCAACACGCGGTAGGCGTTCTTCAGATACTGCCGCCGCTCGGGCTTCTTCACGTCCGTCCACTTCGCCCCGCGAAAACTGTGATAGCTCCAGTCGTCGCCCGACCAGCGTAAGTCGGCGTCCCACGTGACGATCGTCCAGTCGAGCTCCAGCCCCTGCACCTGAAACTCCGTCGCCGCGTCTTCGAGATAGAGCGACGAGCGGGTGTCTTTCGCGGGGCTCAGAAACCAGTGCACCGGATCGATGTTCACCCGAATGTCGATCGCGTGGGGCTTGAGCCGCTGGGCCGACGAGGAGGCCACGAGCCCCGCCCGCTCCGTGCCCCGCCGCTGCTGACGGATCCATCGCCGCGCCGCCCGCATGCTCCGCGTGAGCACGATGGGATACTGCTCGCGAAACGATTCGAGCAGCTCGCAGCACGACTCGGCTTCGCCGTCGAGCAGGGCTTTGACGAAGCGGGAGACGTGTTCGGCGCGGAAGGACCGCATCGAGGTGGAGAGGTGGAGGGAGGGGTCGGTGGTGAGGGTGCCAGGGGCGAAAAGGGTGCCAGCCACCATTTCCGCGGCGGAAATGGGTGCAGGCACCGTTTTCGCTTCGTCTCCACGTGCAGGCACCGTTTTCGCGTCAACTCGCGGTGCAGGCACCGTTTTCGCTCTCGATTCGGTGAGCCGAGCGAGGGCGCCGGTGGCCGCATACTCGGAGTCGGTCAGATGCGGCGAAATGAAGACGTCCCAGCCGGGGAACGCCGTGCGGACGCTCTCGAGCCACGCGCCGATCCCCGCCTCGCCCGTGTTGATCTCCTGGCCGCCCCCCACGAGACAGACCACCACGGCCCAGTCGACATGCCGGTCGAGCGCCGAAAGCAACAGCTCCGACTCCGACTGCGTGAACCCCGGCCGCCCCTTCTTCCGCTTCATGAAGCTCGCGAGCTGCCGGGCATCCCACGCCCGCTGGGCCTCGTCGAACACCACGACATGGTCGTCGGGCGGAGCAGGGTCGCGGAGCGTGTCGTCGCGGAAGTGGTGGACGTTTTGAATGAAGGCTCGGACGGCGTT
>JAIOOZ010000589.1 GCA_021414185.1 Betaproteobacteria bacterium | reverse complement strand
CGCCGGCTTTTCGCGCCGGTTATGCCGACGGTTGCGCCAGCGTTGACGGGACAAAAAAGCGCGACGAAGCGCGTTTCAAATCTGACACGAGCTACAAACAGGGCTGGCAGGACGGCAACGATATCTGCCGGCGCCGCAAGTGAAGACTTTTTAGAAGTCATCTCAACAATCCCCTCGCCCCGCTTGCGGGGAGAGGGTTAGGGTGAGGGGCGGGTTGAAATTCGGCGGTTTTTCTCTATGAACACACCGATTCTGCTTCCCCTCACCCCGGCCCGGCCCCTCGCTTTATTGCATACGCTCTCCCCACTTACGTGGTGCGAGGGAGTTTTTTGAGACAGCTTCTAATTGTTCACGCGAGTGATGCGGATGACTTCCGGCAGGCGGCGCAGGGCGCGCATGATTTGCGCGAGATGCAGGCGGTTGAATACCTGCAGGGTGAAGTGCATCGTTGCGTACTGATCGCCCAGCTCGGGATCGACCGTGACGTTGTCGATGTTCGAATCGGCGCCGGAAATCGCCGCGGCGACCTTGGCGAGCACGCCGCGCTGGTTCATGACGACCAGCTTGATGCTGACGTTGAAGAGTTTTTTGGTCTCGGGCGCCCATTCGACGTCGATCACCTTGCCCGGATCGGCGCGTGTCTTGACGATGACCGGGCAGTCGTGGGTGTGAATGATCATGCCCTGGCCCTTGCTGATGAGGCCGATGATGGGATCGCCGGGGATCGGCTTGCAGCATTGCGCGAACTGTACCGCCATGCCTTCCGAGCCGCGAATCATGACGGGGCCGACATTGCGGCGTTCTTCGCCGGGCGCATTGCCGAGCGACAGCAGCTGGCGCGCGACGACGACCGAGAGGCGCTTGCCGAGACCGATGTCGGCCAATATGTCGGCCTTCGATTTCGCGCCGGTGTCTTTCAGCAGCTTTTCCCACTGTGCTTCCTTGATTTCGGCGACCCCCGTTCTTAGCACGCTCAATGCCTGATTGAGCAGGCGCTCGCCCAGTTGCGCGGATTCCTGCGACTGCACCGACTTCAAAAAATGCCGGATGTGCGATCGCGCCTTGGCGGTTATCACGTAGTTGAGCCACAGCGGGTTGGGCTTGGCGTGCGAAGCGGTGATGATCTCGACGCGTTCGCCGTTTTTGAGTTCGGTCCTGAGCGGCATCAGCTCGTCGTTGATCTTGACCGCCACGCAACGGTTACCGATGTCGGTGTGCACCGAGTACGCGAAATCGACCGCCGTGGCGCCCCGCGGCAACGAGAGGATCTTGCCTTTCGGCGTGAACACGTAGACGGCGTCCGGGAACAGATCGACTTTGAGATGCTCGAGAAACTCGGTCGAATCACCGGTGCCCGACTGGATCTCGAGCAGGCTCTGCAGCCACTGGTGGGTTTTTTTCTGCAGCTCGTTGAGTGAGGCGTCGGTGCTCTTGTAGAGCCAGTGCGAGGCGACGCCGGCTTCGGCGATCTTGTGCATTTCCTGCGTGCGGATCTGGATTTCGATAGGGCTGCCGAACGGGCCGAAGAGGGTGGTGTGCAGCGACTGGTAGCCGTTCGCCTTGGGGATCGCGATGTAATCCTTGAACTTGCCGGGGATGGGTTTGTAGAGCCCGTGCAGCGCGCCCAGCACGAGGTAGCAGGACGGCACGTCCTTGACGATGATGCGAAAACCGAACACGTCGTGCACCTTGGCGAACGAGAGGTGTTTTTCGCGCATCTTGCGATAGATGCTGTAGAGGTGTTTTTCGCGGCCGTGCACCAGCGCTTCGATGCCTTCTTTTTTCAGCCGCTTGTTGATCGCCTCTTCGACCTTGCCGACCACTTCACGGCGGTTGCCGCGCGCGCTCTTCAGCGCCTTTGACAGCACGCGGTTGCGCGCCGGGTAGAGGTAGAGGAAACCGAGGTCTTCGAGTTCCTGGTAAATGCCGTTTAGCCCGAGGCGGTTGGCGATCGGCGCGTAGATGTCGAGCGTTTCGCGCGCGATGCGTTTGCGTTTGGGCACTGGCACCGCACCGAGTGTCCGCATGTTGTGCAGGCGGTCGGCGAGTTTGATGAGGATGACGCGCACGTCTCGCGCCATCGCGAGCAGCATCTTGCGGAAGTTCTCGGCCTGCGCTTCTTCGTGGGTCTCGAACTCGATGCGGTCGAGCTTGGAAACGCCGTCGACCAGATCGGCCACCGGCTTGCCGAATTTTTTGCTGATTTCGGTCTTGGTGACTTCGGTGTCTTCCATCACGTCGTGCAGGAGTGCCGCGGACAGCGCCTGCGAGTCGAGATGGAGTTCGGCGAGTATGTTGGCGACCGCCAGCGGGTGCGAGATGTACGGATCGCCCGAGGCGCGGAACTGGCCGCTGTGCGCGGCTTCGCTGAAGTGGTAAGCGGTTTCTACCCGCGCGACGTCTTCCGGCTTGAGGTAGCCGGACCATTCCTTGAAGAGAGTGGCGGCTTCGGGCATGGCGCCGGCGGGCGGGAACATGATGGCCGCAGGACAGAGCTCAGGGAGTAGCGCGCAATGTGCAGATTCGCATGCTTCATCCTTGAGCTCTTAATGCCGCGTTACGACGGGGTCTTGTTGAGTATGTCGAGCCCGTAATGGCCTTCGGCGAGTTCGCGCAAAGCGATCACGGTTGATTTGTCGCGATTGGGTTCGATCATGGGCGCTGCGCCATTGGCGATCTGGCGCGCGCGGTAAGTCGCGGCGAGCGTCAGCTCGAAACGGTTGGGGATGATTTTCAGACAATCTTCAACAGTGATGCGTGCCATGGCGGGATTCCTTGAGCTTTAAATCATGCGGTTAATCAGGTCGCTGTGGCGGGCAAGCTGGCTGGCTGCCAGCAGCCGTTGCGCGCGGACGATGCCGATCAGATCGAGCACCGCCTGGTCGAATTTATCGTTAATAATAACATAGTTAAACTCACTTACGTGGCTGATTTCCTCGCGCGCAGCCGTAATCCGGCGGGCAATGACCTCGGGCGGGTCCTGCGCGCGCTTGTTGAGCCGGCTGACCAGGGTTCCTATTGACGGCGGCAGGATGAAGATGCCGACCGCGTCCGGGATGATTTTGCGCACCTGGGCGGCGCCCTGCCAGTCGATTTCCAGCAGGATGTCGGCGCCGGCGGCGCGCTGTTCGCTGATCCAGTGCTGCGACGTGCCGTAGTAGTTGCCATGCACGTGGGCGCTTTCGAGAAACGCGCCCGCCCTGGCCATTTCCGCGAACTTTTCCTGCGTCACGAAATGATATTCGCGGCCGTCGGCTTCGCCGGGCCGCGGGTCGCGCGTGGTGTATGAAACCGACAGCCTGATGCCGGCGTCGGCTTTCAGCAGTTCGCCAACCAGGCTCGTTTTGCCGGCCCCGGACGGCGCGCAGACTATGAAGAGGTTTCCGCTCATCGCTTCGCGGGGAGAGGAGAGAGGCGAGAGGGGAGAGGGGGAAAAAGCCGTCCCTCGAACTTCATGAAAACGCCTCGAACGATTTTGCGCCTCTCGCCTCTCGCCTCTCGCTTCACTTCGC
>JAIOOZ010000588.1 GCA_021414185.1 Betaproteobacteria bacterium | reverse complement strand
CTGCCTCGGACTCCTATTACACTGGCCGGTCGGCGGTTTTCGCTGGCGCGCGAAAGGGCATCTCAATTTCAACCGGCACATCGCGTATGCGCGCGCCAACGGTCTGGCTGCGGTCGCCGAGCGCGCGAAAAAATCGCCGGCTTTCTGGGCTGACCCCGAAGCGGGTCCCTGGGCGTCGGTACTCGCGCACGACGAGACTTTCGCAGCGAAGTATGTGAAGCAGGATCTCGAGCAATACCTGGCTGTCCTCACCTACAGCCGCGACACGCTATTCGACGACACCATGCCGTCGGGCGCTACCGGCGAGCAACTGATGGCGATCAAAGCGCCATCGTTCATTATGAGCGGCGACGATGCATCGCACTCGACGTCGTCCGCGCACGCGCTGCGCGAACTGATTCCCGGCTCGGTGCTCTCGCCGCTGATGCCGGCCCAGCAAAACGCGGCCAGCGTTACGGCATGGATACGCGACGCGGTAGCATCTGTTAAGAAATCCTGACCGTTACATAACTTCCGGCCCGTCGCCGCACTCAAATCATGCCCACCTTGCGCTATCGCATCGTCAACGTATTTGCGGAATCCGCGCTCGCCGGCAATCCATTGTGCGTATTCGAAGACGGCAGCGCGCTGGATGACGCCACCATGCAGGCGCTGGCGCTGCAGTTCAACCTCTCTGAAACGACTTTCATCCTGCCGGCCACTGATAAGGCGGCAACCGCGCGCGTGCGCATTTTCACGCCGGCGTTCGAAATGCCGTTCGCCGGACATCCGACGCTGGGCACCGCGCACGTCGTGCGCGAACTGAACAAGACCGGCGACGCCGTCAAGCTCGAAATGCAGGCGGGCGTTATTCCCGTCACCGCGCAGGGCGATGAATGGACGCTGCGGGCCAACGCGCCGAAATCGCATGCGCCCGACGTTACGCGCGAGCAATTCGCGCAGATGCTGGGCATCGCCGCGTCCGATGTGCTCGACGGCGCGCTGTGGGTAGACACGGGTTCGGAACAGCTCGTCTTGCCGCTCGCCTCGGCCGCAGCGGTCGAGCGCTGCCAGCCCAGCAGCGAGTTGCTTGCGCGATATTCAGTCGGCAACAAGCGTAAAGGCCTTGTTTACGTATGGGCACCCGTGAACGAGACCACGCTGCGCGTGCGCTTTTTCTTCACCAAGTACGGCAGCGTGATCGAAGACCCGGGCACCGGTTCCGCATGCGCAAATCTCGGCGGCTGGTTTGTCGCGCAACGCTCGCCGCTGCCGCTTGCCGTGCAAGTCCTGCAGGGCGACCAGGTCGGACGCCCGTGCCGCCTCGGTCTCAAAGTCGACAAGGACGGGCAGATCTTCGTATCAGGCCGCGTGATCGCGCTTGGCCGCGGCGAAATTTCGCTGTGAAGCGCCCCCTCAAGCCTCCATCCTGATGACCGGGTTATCCGCGTACGAACTCGCGTATTGCGCTGGCGTGATCTTTTTCGCCTACGGCCTGCGCGGCAGCACCGGTTTTGGCGCTGTCATCGGCATGCCGCTGCTCGCCCTCGTGCTGCCGCTCAAAGTGCTGGTGCCCGTGTGGACGCTGCTCGGTTTCGCCTCCTCCGCCGCCATCGTCGCTCGCGACCACAAACACGTTGCCCGCGCGGCGTTCATTTCATTCATTCCGTGGTGCACGCTCGGCATCGCTATCGGTCTTTATTTTTTCACCCAGCTTGATTCGCGCCTGCTCGCGCAGGGACTGGGGACTCTCGTGATCGCCTATGCGGCGTTTGCCATGTGGAACGCGCTGCGTCCACGCACGCGCACCGTCAGGCTGCCGCGCTTTACCGGCCCGCTGGCGGGCACGCTCGCGGGCACGGTCGGCGCAATGTTCGGCACCATGGGCACCCTGTTCTTCGTCCCCTTTCTCGACGCGCACGCGCTGAACAAGGATCAGTTCCGCGGGACGATTTCCGCGATGCTGCTGTTGTTAAGCACCGTTCGCGGCATCGGCTACTATGCAGCCGGCGAGTTCACGCCGGAATCGTGGCTCATGTTTGGCGCCGCGTTTCCGGCGATGCTCGCCGGCATCTACGTCGGCGACCGGATTCATCTGCAACTCAGCGAAACCACCTTCCGCCGTTTCGTGTGCGCAACGCTGCTGCTGTGCGGCGCTATACTCTGGCTGAAATAATGGACAACCCGGCACCCACCATCGCCGAATCGCTGGCTGAATTCATCGCCCGGCTCGATTACGCGTCGATTCCCGCAGCGGTCCGCGCGCAGGCCAAGTTGCACTGGCTGGATTCCATCGGCGTGGCACTCGCGTCTTCAGGTTTCGATTTCGCGCGCAAAGCGTGCGCCGGACTGGCCGCCCTGGGCAGTGGCGAATACCCCGTCATCGGCATGCCGGCGCGGCTTGCGTTGCGCGACGCAATCTTGATGAATGGCATGCTCGTGCATGGCATAGAGTTCGACGACACCTCGCTGCCCGGGCGCGTGCATCCGAGCGCTTTTTGCGTGCCGAGCGCGCTGGGGGCCGGCTGTTTTTCCAAAGCCGGCGGAAAAGACGTCATGGCGGCATATATCGGCGGCGTCGAGTGTGCGGTACGCCTGGGCATGGCCGCGCGCGGGGGATTCACGCCCGCGGGTTTCAATGCGGTCGGTGTCATCGGCTCGTTCGGCAGCGTGCTCACCGCGGGCAAGCTGTTGGGCCTCGATGCCGCACAACTCGCGATGGCACAAGGCATCGCCTATAGCACGGCGTCGGGAAACCGGGAATTTTCCGCCGCCGATTCGTGGACCAAGCGCTTCGAAGCCGGCTGGCCCGCCGCCAGCGCGATCACCGCCGCGATGCTGGCGAAAGAAGGCTATGTCGGCCCGCGCACCGCTTACGAAGGCCGGTTCGGCGTCTTCACGACCTATCTGAATGCGCCGGCGCCGGCCGCCGATCTCGCGGGCATCACGTCCGGCCTGGGCCGGGATTGGGAATTCTCGCGCATCCTGATCAAGCTGCTGCCCTCGTGCTATTTCAACCATGCCATCATCAACTCGACGATAGCGCTGGTGAGACAGCACAATATCGCCACGTCCGACATTCGCGCCATTCGCGTGCTCGTGCCGCAGGCGGGAATCAGCACCGTATGCGAACCGCGCGACAAGAAAGTTGCGCCGAATGACATCGCCGCCGCGCAGTTCAGCGTTTATTATTCGGCGGCGTGCGCGGCAACACGCCGGCGCTTTACCTTGCAGGAGCTGGACGCCGGCTCGCTCCACGACCCCGCCATCCGCGCGCTCGCGCAAAAAGTCGATTACGCTGCAGACCCGCAATCGAATTTTCCGGCGCACTATTCAGGCGGCGTGGAAATCACCACGGCCGACGGCCGCACCTTCAGCGCGCGCGAAGACGTGAACGCAGGATCGACGGAAAACCCGCTCGCGGCTTCGGCAATAGAAGATAAATTCCTCGCCAACGCGGAGCGCGTGCTGCCACGTGGGCGCGCCTTGGAACTGCGCGACCGTTTGCTCGATATTGAGAGCTGCAGCGACATCGGCGACATCGCGGCAGAGCTTGGCGCGTCTTGAGTTGCCGCGATTTCGACTTATACTGCGCGTTAACCCACCCAGGGAGATCCACATGAAAATTGCACGCATGATTGTTCTGGCGGCATTCACGGCACCCGCGCTGATCGGCAACGCGGCAGCCCAGACGGCCAAAACTCTTCCGGCCCAGCATTATTACTACGAAGACTACGAGTGGCCGCTGCCGGGCGAAGGCACGACTTCGATGACGCTGAACGGCATGAAAAGCGCGCACATCGTCTGGATGACGCTGGTGCGCACGGCGGACGGCAAGCCGCTCGCGGATGCGGCGGCGATTACCCTCATAGAGGGAAGCAAGACCAAATTTGCGCCGCGCGGCGGCTGCACCTTCGAGCTCGAACTCGTCAATACCAGTCCGCCTGTCATCCATCTGCACAAGCCGTCGCAGATGTGCACGCTGCAACCGGGCGGCAAGGTGATTTTCAAGGTGCTCGCGGCACCCTGAGCGGTGCGCCGGACGTCGGCAAGCTCAGCCCGTCACGCCGATGTTCCAGGGCACGAACTCGTGGTCGCCGAGACCGAGGATTTCGCTCTTGGTTTTTTCGCCCGACACGGTGCGCAGCAGGTCTTCGAAAATTTCCTGGCCCATCTGCTGCATCGACCGGCTGCCGTCGAGGATGCCGCCGCAGTTGATGTCCATATCGTCCTTGAGGCGGTTGTACATCGGCGTGTTGGTGGCGAGCTTGATCGACGGTACCGGTTTCGCGCCGAACATCGAGCCGCGTCCGGTCGTGAACATGATGACGTTAGCGCCGCCGGCGATTTGCCCGGTGGCCGAGCACGGGTCGAAACCCGGCGTGTCCATGAACACGAGCCCATGCTGCTTGACCGGCTCGGCATAGCGGTACACTTCCATCAGCGGCCCGGTGCCGCCCTTCATCGACGAGCCCAGCGATTTTTCGAAAATATTCGCGAGCCCGCCGGTCTGGTTGCCCGGGCTCACGTTGCCGTTGATCTGG
>JAIOOZ010000584.1 GCA_021414185.1 Betaproteobacteria bacterium | reverse complement strand
TGGTCGCCAAGGCGGCGCCTGATGGTTATACGCTGCTCGCCGTCGCCAACACGTTCGCGATGGTACCGTCCATCATCACCAATCCCGGCTACGATCCGATCAAGGATTTTTCCGCCATCACGCTGACTTGCCTGGTGCCGCAGGTGCTGGTGGTGAATCCTGCGCTGCCAGTGAAATCCATCAAGGAACTGATCGCGCTCGCCAAGGCGCGGCCGGGGCAGCTTACTTACGCGACTTCGGGCCCGGGCGGCACTGGACACATGGCGACCGAGCTTTTCAGCCGCCAGGTCGGCGTCAAAATGCTGCACGTGCCGTACAAAGGCAACGCGCAGGCGATCATCGACGTCATCGGCGGGCAGGTCATGCTGATGTTCGACCAGGTGAGCACGTCGGACCCTTACATCAAATCCGGCAAGCTGCGCCCGCTCGCGGTGTCCAGCCTCACGCGCTCGCCGCTGTTTCCCGACCTGCCGACCATCGACGAGGCGGGTGTGAAAGGTTTTGAGGACATTACGTTCAACGGGCTGGTGGCGCCGGTGGGAACGCCGCGTGAAATTCTCGTGCGGGTCAATGAAGAAGTCGGGAAAGTCGTGCGCGCGCCGGCGTTGCGCAATCGCTTCATCGAGCGCGGCATCGAACTGAAATCAAGCGCATCGCCCGAAGAGTTCACCGCCTACGTCAAGGCAGAGTTCGACAAGAAAGCGAAACTCGCGCGCGACGCGGGTATCAGGCTGGAGTAAATGCATCGTCGCAGTTTTAATGTTCCCTCGCCCCGCTTGCGGGGAGGGTGAGGGTGAGGGGCGGATTGAAAACGTTTTTGCTATGAACCGAAAAGGTATTGCTTCCCCTCACCCCGGCCCTCTCCCCACTGACGTGGGGCGAGGGGGCGTTAGTGAGGCTGCTTCAGGGCTGTTACTTCGCGCAGCAGCTCTTCTGATTACAGGCCAGCAGATCGTCGTCGAGAACCGCGCCGGCGCGGGCAGCACGCTCGGCTATGAATTCGGCATGCGCGCGGCGCCCGACGGCTACACGCTGACCATCATCACGCCGAGCTACTCGATCAATCCCAGCCTCTATCCGCTGAAGTTCGACGCGGCCACCGACTACACGCCCATCATCAAGCTCGCGAGCGGCCCTTATGTGGTGGTCGTGCATCCCTCGCTGCCGGTCAAGAACACGCGCGAGTTGATCGCGCTCGCCAAAGCGCGGCCGGGACAGATTGCCTACGGTAGCAGCGGGCAGGGCGCTATCGTGCATCTCACCACCGAGCTCTTCCTCTACATGGCGCGCGTGCAGATGACGCACGTGCCGTATAAGGGCGGCGGCGTTGCGCTGACCGACGTCATCGCCGGCCAGATCCAGCTCGTGTTCGCGACTTCACAGACCGGCTTGCCGCAGGCGAAGGCCGGGCGCGTGCGCGCGCTCGCGGTGACCACGCCCGAGCGCATCGCCGCCGAGCCCAACCTGCCGACCGTCGCGGAATCCGGCGTGCCCGGCTACGAAGTCACCAACTGGCATGCCCTCATCGGTCCGAAAGGAATGCCGCGCGCGGTGGTCGAGCGCCTGCATGCCGAGACGGCGAAAATACTGCGGCAAAAAGACATGGAGGAGCGCATGCAGTCTGACGGCATCGCTCCCGCCGGCGGCACGCCCGAGCAGCTGCACGAGCACATCACGAAGGAGATTGCGCAGTGGCGGCAGGTAGTGACGCGGGCGGGCATCAAAATCAACTAAGCGCGGGATTCCGCCGCGCAAGCGGCCGCCGCCTATCCGTCGTAATATTGCGCGATGGAGCTTTGACTACTACGCGGTAAGCAAGCCGCAGCACCGCGTGAATCGTAATAGATAAAACAATCCGCACGGGGAGTCGGTCATGACTTTGTCGCTATCCGGTTGCAGATCCGCGCTGCGTAAATTTGGCGTGCTCACGGCACTGCTCGCGATGTCCCTGCCCTTCGCGCCGGCGTTGGCGCAAAACATGTGTCCCACGCCGCCGGTCAAGCCGTTGCTGGAGAAGGACTTCAGCCCCAATGCGCCGGTGGTGCCGAAGCCCACCGGCGACACCTATCAATTGCCTGACGTTCTGCGCGACGACTTTCTCGTCGCCTGGTGGCTGCAGGGCTTTTATAACGGACTCATAACATTTCCGCGCAAAGCCACGACCGGCATCAACATCATGGGAGGGATTCCCGTAATGACGCGTTCGTTTGACGAAGCGGATTCGATCATATTCAGCAAATATTTCGTCGATACCATACGCTCGCAGGAGGACATCAAAAATGAAGTGACGGCGATGCAGCAGCAGCTGCAGATCTATGCCACGGCGATGAACCGGGAGTTGACTTGCGGCCAGTCGGGTAAATTCAATTACCGGCGGCAGAAAGGCGTGATGGGCAACGAGGACAGTTACAGCGTGCACGTCGCCGTCGGATCGTTCAGCGTGTTCTCGGAAGCGACCTGCGAAATCGGGCCCAAGCAATGCTGCGGGAAGAATGATGCCTGCCCATCGGGCTACGATAACAATTCGGCGTACACCTGCAACGTCAAGTGGACGATTTACGATAATTACAACTTCAGCTGGAAAACCGGTACCGGCGGCACCGGGTTCCTGAAACGCATCAATCCGCTGGGATGGGGCGGCACCAGCTTCCATCAGTTCGGCTACTGGAACGAGAAAGTCAGCGGCAGCAGATACATGTGCCTCTTGCCGGAGGAAGTTGCCGAGCAGTGCTGCAAGCCGCAGACCGCGGTGCAGCCGCCTCCGCCGCCGCCCCCGCCGCCGCCCAAGCCCAAACCGGTAGTCGATCCGCCGCCCACGGCGCAGCCGTGTCCAGAATGCGATGCGATCGCGCGCGATATCGACCTGACTCGCAAGGGCATCGCCATCGAGAACGCGCAAATTGCCGAATCGCAGCGCCTGCTCGCCGACAACGCGAAAAAGCAGCAGGAGCTGGCCGCCAAGATCCGCGAGCTGCAGAACGAAATGGAGAAGGGCCAATGGACGGCGTCGGGCACCGACACGCAGACCGGCATCACCAAGAGCTATGACGCCGCGAAAGGCGACGGCGAAGTCCACGTAACCGCGCGCGATGCCGCGGGCAAGATTATTGACAGCTACACTTATGCGCGCAGCAAGAACACCGAAGAGATACGCCACAAGATCGAAACGTTCGAGAAAATGCTGCAGGCGCTGCGCGACGACGTCGATTACATCAACAAGCTGATTGGCGCGGCGCAGGCGCGCAAGGCGCGGCTCGAGGCCGACCTGAAACGCCTCGAGGCCGAACTCGCCGAGTGCCTGAAGCGTTGCCGCGGCATCGTGCCGCCGCCGCCCCCGCCACCGCCACCACCGGTCAATCGAGTGGGCACGGACGTGCCCATCGTGCCGCGCGGCGCCGCCGAGTGTCCGCAATGCATAGAGCTCGCCAACAAAATCGCGGCGCGCCAGGCCGAACTGAACGCCGCGCGCGCCGAGCTGGAAAAAATGCGCAAGGAATACACCGACACGGTCGTGGTGTACCAGGGGCAGGATCGCCGCGTATCGAACGACCCTGAAGTCATCAAGCAGCGCATTGACCTCGTCGCGCAGACCGAAGCGATGATCCAGCGGCAGGGCGACAAAGTGCGCAAGTTCGAGCAGGAACTGGAACCGCTGCAGCGCAGCCTCGACGCATGCAATAAATCCTGCGCGCCGCCGCCGCCCAAACCAATTGCCGATCCGCCGCCCAAGCCGGCGATCAGCACCGGTTGCAATTTCATGCCGGTCAAGCCCGTCATCATCGGGCCGAAGGCGACGTACGGCATGACAGATGATCTGATCCGATCCGTAGCCGGCGCGGCTTTTCCCAGCATGGGGGGCAGTTCGGGGGGCGGCATGTTTGGCGGCGGCAGCATGATGGGCGGCGGCATGTTTGGCGGCGGCGGCAGTGCATTGCCTTCGGGCGGCGGCGACAACAAGCCGAAGCTCGCCACCGATCCGGTGCGCAACAAGCAGACATTTACCGAGCCGACGACCGGCACGGTGATCCAGGTCGGTTCCCAGTACCGTCCCGACGGCAAGCTGCTGGTGAGCATAGGCGTCGACAAGGCTGCGGACAAAGGCATCATCCACCAGGCGGCGCTCGAGCGCGTGCAGTACTTGCCCGACGGCGAATGCGGGAAGCAGGCGAT
>JAIOOZ010000583.1 GCA_021414185.1 Betaproteobacteria bacterium | reverse complement strand
CGGCGGGGCTTCGGCTTTGGGCGCCGGCTTCGGCGGCTCTTCCTTGCCGCAGCCCTGCATCAGCAATGCGGCGGCGAACAACAACCCGGTGGCTAAGGACTGGATGCGTTTCATGGTCTCTCCCGTGAGCATAAATTGTTGTTGCAGCGGAACAAATGATTATCCGTAGGCGCCTGCCCGTTGTCAATTTTGCGCCTGCCGTGCGTCTTGGCGGACCGGCGCCGCGGCCGCCGGACGAAAAAAAGGCGCGCCGGCCGGCGCGCCCTTGGATGTGGCAGGACGGGTTATTTGATTTTTGCCAGCATCAGGTCGACCACCGCTTTAACTTCGGCATCGGACAGTTTCGCGACTCCGCCTTTGGGCATCATCGCGGTGCCGGGCTTGCCCTGCAGCGCGATTTTGTACAGCGCTTCCTTGCCTTGTTTGACGCGTGGCGCCCATGCAGCCTTGTCGCCGAGCTTGGGTGCACCAGCAAGGCCGGCGTCGTGGCAGGCGCCGCACGCGCTTTTATACGTTTCGTCGGCGGTGGCGGCGAAAATGCTGCCGGCGGTAACCAGACTCAGGACGCCGAGCAAACCAGACAAAAACGATTTCATGCTGTCTCCTTTGAGGGGCAAATAAAAACCGCCGGCATCATAACAAATCCGTCCGGCCATTTCTAATTCATGCCCGGGGGCGCGGTCAGCACGGCGAGCAGCGCGGCGCAGCCGGCGATGGGCGGTAAGCAACTAACGCCGCGGCACACCCAGGCGTTGACGGCGTCACCCGCGGGTTTGTCGAGCACCGCCGGCAGGCCCGCGGTTCCGGTGGGGATCGCGAACACCAGGGTGTGCGGCAAATAGTGCCGGTTGATTTCGCACTGCCACGCCGCCGTGTCGCCGCCGCCGCGCAATACGACGATGGCGGGCGGCGCCAGTTCCTCCTCGAGCGCGGCGCACAGGCTCGTGTGCGCGCTGGGCTGGCGCTCGAGCGGCAATTTGAACGCCTGCAGGGTGCGCGCTGCGGCCTCGCAATAGCGCGGTTCGCCGACCAGATGGCCGAGCCGGTTGAGCGCAAGTGCCGCGATGCCGTTGCCGGCGGGCGTGGCATGGTCCTGGGCGTTTTTGGCGCGATAGAGCAGGCGCTCGTGGTCGTGGCTGACGAAAAAGAATCCGCCATGCGCGCGATCTTCGAACTGTTCGAGCAGGACTTCGGCCAGCGCGCGCGCCCATTCCAGGTCCGCAATACGGAAATCGTGCTGCATCAGTTCGAGCAGTGCGTCGAGCAGAAAAGCGTAGTCGTCGAGATACGCATTGAGGTGCGCATTGCCGTCCTTGCAGGTCGCCAGCAGGCGCCCATCGCGCCACAGCGTCGCGCGCATAAATTCGACCGCATTGCGCGCGGACGCCAGCCAGTCGGGACGGCCGAATACGCGCGCCGCGCGCGCCATGCCTTTCACCATCAGCGCATTCCAGCTGGCAAGCATTTTCTCGTCGCGTCCGGGGCGCACGCGCGGTTCGCGTGCGGCAAACAACTTCGCGCGCGCCGAGTCGAGCAGCTCCTGTGCGCGTTCCGGCGTCAGATCCAGCCGTTTGGCGATCACGGCCAGCGGCTTGGCTACGCGCAAATGCCAGAATTCCCGTTCAAAGTTCGGCCGCACATCGAGCCCGTAATGCGGTTCGACCACCGCGTATTCCCCGGCGCTCAACACTGCCTGGACTGCGTCCGGAGTCCACACATAGAACTTGCCTTCGACGTGTTCGGAGTCGGCGTCGAGCGACGAGTAATAGCCGCCCTTATTGGCATCGACCGGGGATTGCATTTCGCGCATGACCCATGCCGCGGTGTCGCTGACGGTGCGCGCGAACAAAGGCTGGCGATCGGCGAGCCATAAATCGCTGTAGAGGCTCAGCAGCGGGCCGTTGTCATAAAGCATCTTTTCGAAATGCGGGATCGTCCAGTGCGCGTCGACGCTGTAACGGCAGAAACCACCGCCCAGCTGGTCGTAAATTCCGCCTTCCGCCATGTTCTTGAGCGTAAGCCGCACCATGCCGAGCGCGTATTGGTCGCCGACGTCGGCGGCGCGGCGCAGGCAGAATGCGAGTTCCGCCGGATGCGGAAACTTGGGCGCGGCGCCGATCCCGCCGTCGGTTTCGTCGAACACGTTTTTCAGGTCGCGCAACGCTTCGTCCAGCAGCGTCGCTGATAACGCGCCGCCGTCAGCAGGCGGCGGCAGGGTTTGCGTGAAAGCGGCGCGCAGGGCTTCGTTTTGCTGTTCGATTTCGCCACGCTTGTCGTGATACGCGGCCGCGACCTGCGGCATGAGGTCGATAAAACCCGGCATGCCGTGGCGTGAAGTCTTCGGAAAATAGGTGCCGCCGAAAAACGGCGTCTGGTCCGGCATCAGGAACATCGTCAATGGCCAGCCGCCATTGCGTCGCGTCAGCAGCGCGTGCGCGGCCTGATAAATCTGGTCGAGATCGGGACGTTCTTCGCGGTCGACTTTTACGTTGACGAACAGCTCGTTCATCATCGCCGCCACTTGCGCATCCTCGAACGACTCATGCGCCATCACGTGGCACCAGTGGCACGCCGAGTAGCCGATCGACAGCAGGATGGGTTTGTCCTGCGCGCGCGCGAGTTCGAGCGCTTCATCTCCCCACGCGTGCCAGTCGACCGGATTTTCGGCGTGCTGTTGCAAATAAGGACTGGTTTCGCGGGCCAAACGATTGGGCATTGCCGACTCCTGCTCTGACCGCGGCAGTTTAGCACTGCGTGCCGCTCTTTTTTTGCGCTCGATTGTCGTTTGCGCCGGTTGATTTTTGCGGGTGCTTTGTACGGTGCCGCACATAGTTTTCGCGGGCTCCACGGTAATCTTTCGACCGGAGGTTTGACCATGCAAAACCCCGCTCATGCGGAGCAACAGACGGCAGCGCGATGCGAAGTTCTGGTGATAGGTGGCGGACCCGGCGGGGCGACGATAGCTGCCCTGCTGGCGGAGCGCGGACGCGATGTTGTGTTGATCGAAAAAGCGCGGCACCCGCGTTTTCACATCGGCGAGTCGCTGCTGCCGCTCAACCTGCCGTTGTTCGAGCGCCTGGGCGTGGCCGCCGAAATGGCAAGCATAGGCATGCCCAAATACGGCGCCGAGTTCGTATCGCCGTGGCACGACCAGCCAGTGACTTTCGATTTTGCAAATGCGGTCGACAAGGCCCATCCCTATGCCTACCAGGTGAGGCGTTCGGAATTCGACCAGATTCTTTTTCGCAATGCCGTACGCAAAGGCGCCAGGGCGTTCGAAGCATGCCGCGCCACCGCGGTTGAATTCCATGCAGATGGCGCGGCGGTCAACGTGCGGCACGAAGGCGGCAGCGAGGAGCGGTGGCAAACGAAATTCGTGGTCGACGCCTCCGGCCGCGATACCGTGCTCGCCAACCAGTTCGGCATCAAGCGCCGCAATCCGCAGCACAACAGCGCCGCAATCTTTGGACATTTTTCCGGGGCGGCGCGCGTTCCAGGCAAGGCGGCGGGCAATATCACGCTGTTCTGGTTCGATCATGGTTGGTTCTGGTACATCCCGCTGCATGACGGCGCCACCAGCGTCGGCGCGGTGTGCTGGCCCTATTACATGAAGTCGCGCCAAACCGATCCGCAAACATTTTTTATGGACACCATTGCGCTGTGTCCCGCCCTGGCGGAGCGTCTGCGCGAAGCAACGCTGTGTTCTCCCGTCACTGCCACCGGCAATTATTCCTATGAAGTCAAACGCGCGACCGGCCGCAATTACCTGCTGCTGGGCGATGCGTTTACGTTTATCGACCCGGTGTTTTCCACCGGCGTTCTGTTCGCCATGCAAAGCGCATTCGCGGGGGCAGATACGATCGAGACCTGCCTTGACAGCGCGCGCGACGCAGCCGGCGCTTTGCAGGCGTTCGACCGCAGCATGCGTCATGGTCCGAAAATATTTTCGTGGTTTATCTACCGTGTCACCACGCCGACCCTGCGCAACCTGTTCATGAACCCGCGCTTTTTTCCTATACAGGAAGGCGTGCTGTCGGTGCTCGCCGGCGACGTCTTTCGTAACACGCCGATGAAGTTAAGGCTATTTGCATTCAAGACCATTTACTACCTGACGAATCTCTTCAATCCCCGCCGCACCCTGAGAGCATGGAAAAAACGCAAACAGATACTCATCGAACCGTCCGCCGGAACGACCGCGGTCTGATTCCGCATGCGTCGGGAGCAGCGCCGCTGGCGTTGAGCTATCTGACGCCAGCGGAATTCGCCGTCCACCAGGCGCGCTGCCAGGGCAGGATATTGGGCGCCGTGGCTTTCGGTGCGCAGCGCCCGCTTGCCACGACGTCGAGTTGCCCAGTTGGATGGGTCGATATGCCGGTGCTGAACGACGACGACGTTATGTTCGAAGTCTGGACCAGCGCACGGCCGACGACGCGCGCAGACGCCGGTGAGTTCGTAGCTGCGCGCAATGAAGATGTTCTGTTTGGCTGCCTGCAGCTGAAGCTCGATTGCAGGCTTGATGCAGCGAGCTATTCTGCCTATAGCCGGATTTTCGATTTTATCGATGGCCTGGGTTACGGTCACTTGCTGCGCGTGTGGAACTATTTTCCGCGCATCACCGCCGACGCGGATGGCCGCGAACGCTATGCGTGGTTCAACGTGGGCCGTCACGAAGCGTTTGCGGCCAAAGGACGGGTGATCGGAGTCGATACGCCGGCGGCGTGCGCGTTGGGCAGCCGCGGCACCGACCTGGTTATTTATTTTCTGGCTGCGAAACAGGCGGGGCAACTGGTGGAGAATCCGCGCCAGACCAGCGCTTTTCATTATCCTGCGCAGTACGGGCCGCGCAGCCCCACTTTCGCGCGCGCGCGGCTGATGCGGACTGCGGGCAACCCGCTGCTGTTCGTTTCCGGTACCGCGAGCATTGTCGGCCATGAAACGCAGCACATCGGCGATGCGCCGGCGCAGGCCCGCGAAACGATTGCCAATCTTCGGGCCGTCATGGCGCAAGCACAATTTTCAGGCCTGGATCCCGCGAGCTCCAATGCCAATCTGCTGCTCAAAACCTATCTGCGTGACCCGCACGACCTGTCCATGGTCCGCAATTGCCTTAAACAGGCGTTCGGTCCTGCTGCGAATGTGCTGTACCTGCAGGCTGACATATGCCGTGCCGATTTGCTGCTTGAAGTCGAGGCAGTTTATTCGAGCGCAACTGCGAACGTACTCGCGCCCGCGCATTGATACCAGCGGCACGCCACAACGATTACAGGCTGACCATGCGACCCGCCACTACAGCAACCTGGCCAGCGTCCGGCCGACGTATCAATCGGACGCTGATCCGGCTCAAGCTTACGTACGAGTACCTGGTGCTCTACAGTGGGCTGGCTCTGTTCGCATCGTCCATCTTTCTATGGAGCGCCGTGGCCGCCGTGCTCTATCCGCTGCTGCCGCGCCGGCTTGGTTCCCGGCTCGGCCAGTTCACCATCATGGCGCTCTTTCGCGGTTTTCTGGGTGTGTTGCAGGCCAGCGGTATCGTCAAATGCGACTTGAGTGCGCTGGATGCGCTGCGCGACGAAGGCGCATTGATCATCGCGCCCAATCATCCTTCATTGCTGGATGCCGTGCTGGTGGCTTCGCGCCTGCCGCACGTCGTGTGCATCATGAAGGCGGAAATCTGGGACAACCTGATTCTCGGCGGGGGCGCGCGGTTTGCAGCGTACATTCGCGATGATCGTCATTACGCCATGATACGTTCGGCCGTTGCGTCCGTGCGCGGCGGCAGCCAGCTGCTGATGTTTCCCGAAGGCACCCGCACGCGAGCGAAGGCCGGCTATCACTGCAAGGGCGGTTTTGCGCTGATCGCGAAAACCGCGCGCGTTCCGGTGCAGACGGTTTTCATTGAAACCAATTCGCCGTTTTTGGGCAAAGGCTGGCCGCTTTACAGGAAGCCGGTATTTCCGCTGGTCTACCGCGCCAGACTGGGCAAGCGCTTCGAAGTGAACGGTGACGTTAAAGCCGCAACCGCCGATCTCGAGGGCTATTACCGGGAAATGCTGGCGGCCGGGCCGCACGTCCACGTTGACGCAAACTAGCTTTGCACGGTTGCACCATGATGGTTCCAGTCTCGTCCCATGTCATTCTTATCCCCAGCTATAACACCGGCGCGAAATTGCTCGAAACCGTACGCGAGGCGCAGCGCTACTGGCAGCCGGTATGGATCGTCATCGACGGCAGCACGGACGGCAGTGCCGATGCGTTGTTGTCGCTGGCTGCCGAGGATTCCGGCCTGAAGGTGCTGGTGTTGCCGCGCAATCAGGGCAAAGGTGCTGCAATATTGCATGGCCTGCGCGCGGTTGTTGCGGCGGGCCACACCCACGTGCTGACCATGGATGCCGATGGCCAGCACCCGACCGCCAGGATTCCCGAGTTCATGGCGGTGTCACGCGCCCACCCGCAGGCAGTGATACTCGGCC
>JAIOOZ010000122.1 GCA_021414185.1 Betaproteobacteria bacterium | reverse complement strand
GTCTTCTCGAACGGCACTTCGACAAATTCCATGTTCGGATAGCGGCGTTCGAGTCCCGCGCGCTGGCATTGCAGGGACTTGCGCCCGACTTCAAGCTTGACCGGGCCGGGGTAGATAAAGCGTTCACCGGTAAAGTAGTACATGCCGGCGCGCAGATAATAATTGCCGGCCGTGTGCTGGTTCCCTTCCGCCGCGGCTTTATCGGCCACCTTCTCCAGCCGGCTGGCCATCCTGCACCATTCTTCCTGCCACGCGTCGGGTTCCTGCTGGCGCGACTTCAGACGTTCGCAGACTTCATCGATCTCGCCCAATGCTACGGCACCATAGGGCGCCATGCCCTTCGTCACCAACGCCGCATTCGACCATGTCATATTGCCCGGGAATTGCTCGATCCAGCTGCCAGCAGTTGCCATTACCTGTTCCTTGAAAAATGATTAGCCGTCTCACTCAACCGTGATGCCGACTTCCTTGATGACTTTGGTCCACGTCGCGATTTCTTTTTTGATGAAGGCAGCGAATTCCTCCGGTGAGTTGCCCACCGGATCCGCTCCCAAATCCAGAATGCGCTGTTTGACCTCGGGTATCGACAGGGATTTCACAATCGCCTGATTCAAACGCGTAATAACGGCCTGCGGCGTGCCTGCCGGAACTACTATGCCGTTCCATTCGATCGCTTCGTAGCCCGGTACTCCGGCTTCGTTGATACTGGGGATTTTTGGCAATGCCGCGTTGCGCTGCAGGCTCGTCACGCCGAGCGGCCGCAACCTGCCCGTTTCAAAATGCTGGATCGAAGACGGAATGGTCGCCATCAGGATCGCGGTCTCGCCGCTGACGATTGAAATGACCGCCGGACCGCCGCCCTTAAACGGGATGTGGACCATCTTCGTGCCCGTCATGTAATTGAACCGTTCGGTCGCCAGATGATTTGCACTCGCGTTTCCTGCAGACCCGTAATTCAGGCTGCCCGGCTTGCTCTTGGCGAGCGCGATCAATTCTTTTACCGAGCGTGCAGGGATCGAAGGGTGTACCGTCAGCACCAGAGTAACGATCGAGACGAGACTTACGGGCACCAGATCCTTCTCGGTATCGAAAGGCATTTTCTTGATCAGACTGGGATTGGCGCCGAACGTGAGATTGGGGACCCCCAGCGTATAGCCGTCGGGGGCCGATTTGGCCGCGACGTCGAGGCCGATAGTCGAGGAACCGCCGGGCCTGTTTTCCACCACGACTTGCTGCCCGAGATTTTCCATCATGCGCGGCGCGAGTATGCGCATGACGACGTCGGTGGAACCGCCTGGCGAATATGGAACAATGATGCGTATCGGTTTGACCGGATAATTTTGCGCGGATACCGGCCCCGCATAAACGAACGACACGGACAACAGCCCTGCCACCAAACAACGCGATGTTATTTTCATGCTCTCCTCCTGCTTCAGGTTTTATTAGTTGAATGCAGAGATGCCGGTCTGCGCGCGTCCCAATACCAGCGCGTGCACATCGGCGGTTCCTTCCAGCGTATTGACCGTTTCGAGATTCAGCATATGGCGGATGACGTGGAATTCATCCGAAATGCCGTTGCCGCCATGCATGTCGCGCGCGACACGCGCGATGTCGAGCGCTTTGCCGGTCGAATTGCGCTTCATCAACGATACCATTTCCGGCGTCGCCCTGCCCTGCTCGCGCAGCCGGCTGACATGCAGGCAGGCGAGCAGGCCGATGGCGATTTCGCTTTGCATGTCCGCCAGTTTTTTCTGGATCAGCTGGTTGGCGGCGAGCGGGCGGCCGAACTGTTTGCGGTCGAGCACATACTGGCGCGCAGCGTGCCAACAGAATTCGGCGGCGCCCAGTGCGCCCCAGCAGATGCTGAAACGCGCATTGTTGAGGCAGCCGAACGGCCCCTTGAGCCCGGTCACGTTGGGCAGAAGGTTTTCGTCCGGCACGAACACCTGGTCCATAGCGATTTCACCGGTGGGCGAAGCGCGCACCGAAAATTTGCCTTCGATCTTGCGCGTCGTCAGGCCCTTCATCCCGCGCTCAAGTATGAAGCCGCGTATCACGCCGCCGTCGTCTTTCGCCCATACCACCATGATGTCGGCGATTGGTGCATGCGTAATCCACAATTTGGTGCCGCTCAGCGCGTAACCGCCGTCGACCTTGCGCGCGCGCGTGGTCATGCTGCCGGGGTCCGATCCGTGGTCCGGTTCTGTAAGCCCGAAGCAGCCGAGCAATTCACCGGTCGCCATGCGCGGCAGATATTTCTGTCTTTGCTCCTCGCTGCCGTAAGCGAAAATCGGCGTCATCGCGAGCCCGCTTTGCACCGAACACGCCGAGCGAAACGCAGTATCGACGCGTTCGAGCTCGCGCATGATGAGGCCGTACGCGACGTAACCGATGCCGGCACAGCCGTAGCCTTCGAGCGTCGAACCGAGAAAACCCAAAGCGCCCATTTCGCGCATGACCTCGACGTCGAACGTTTCATTGCGGTTCGCCATCAGGATGCGCGGCATCAGCTTGTCCTGGGCGTACTCCCTTGCGGTGTCGCGGACCATACGTTCTTCCGCCGTCAGTTCCTGCTCGATCAGCAAAGGGTCCTGCCAGTCGAAGCGGCCGCCGGTGAGGGTGACGGTTGAGGTGTCTGCCATTGCTTATATTCCTGACAATAAAAAGGCCGGCAGCAACTGCGCTACCGGCCTGTTACCCGGACGCCGATTAAACTCTTTCGAGTATCGCCGCCATGCCCTGCCCGCCGCCTATGCACAGGCTGACGAGCGCATAACGTCCACCGCTGCGCTGCAGCTGCCGCGCAGCGGTCAAGGCAATGCGCGCGCCGGACGCGCCGAGCGGATGCCCCAGCGCAATCGCGCCGCCGTTCGGATTCACGCGCTTGTCGTCGAACGCAACGCCGAGACCTTTGAGGCACGACAGTACCTGGGTGGCGAAAGCCTCGTTGATTTCGATGATGTCCATGTCCTTGATCGTCAACCCCGCGCGAGCGAGCGCCTTCTTGGACGCGGCGACCGGGCCTATGCCCATGATGCGCGGCGGCACGCCCATCGCCGCGGTGGCGATCACGCGCGCGATCGGCTTGATCCCGGCTTTTTCACCGGCCTGCAGGCTGCCCATGAGGATGGCGACCGCGCCGTCGTTGACGCCCGACGCATTGCCGGCAGTGGTGACGCCGCCTGCATAGAGGACTTTCATTTTGGCAAGAGTTGCCAGGTCGGTCTGCGGGCGCGGATGCTCGTCATCGGCGACGGGCGGCACCGGGCCCTTGCGGTTGGCAGGCATCTCGACCGGGCCGATTTCGCCGGTAAAAAAGCCCTCGCCTTTGGCAATTGCATATTTCTGTTGCGACGCAAGCGCGAACTGGTCGGCTTCTTCGCGCTTGATGTCGTATTCCTTGGCCAGGTTGTCGGCGGTCTGCGGCATCTGATCGTCGCCGTAGAGCTTGTCCAATTTGGGATTCGAGAAGCGCGGACCTATGGTGCTGTCATAAATGCGCAGATCGCGCGAAAACGGGGTTTCGCTCTTGGCAAACACGAAGGGGGCGCGGCTCATGCTTTCGGTGCCGCCGACGAGAAAAACATCGCCCTCTCCGGCAGTGATCGAATGCGCGGCGTGCGCGATCGCGCCCAATCCGCTCGCGCAATTGCGCTGCAGCACCGTGCCGGGGATTTCGATCGGCAAGTCCGCCGCAAGGCCCGCGTGGCGCGCCACACAACGGGCGTCTTCACCACCCTGGTTCGCGCAGCCGACAACGATATCTTCGATCTGCTCGGCTTTGAATTTGCTGCCCGCAAGCACGGACTTGATCGCGCTCGCCAGCAAGTCGTCAGGACGGACTTTAGCCAGGCTGCCGGCATAGCGGCCGGTAGATGCGGTTCATTGCGGTGAGCACGCGGTGTATGCGTTCAACCCCCAGCACGTCGGCGAATTTGAACGGGCCGTTCGGATAATTTAATCCGAGCGTAACGGCCTTGTCGATATCGGACGGCGTGCCGGTGCGGCTTTGTGCAATCGAGCAGCCGATATTCACTACCATCGCGATGATGCGCTGGGCGATGAAGCCCGGGCTGTCGCGGCATACCGTAACAGGCACACCGTCAGATGCGAGCAAGCCATGCGCTGCATCGCGATAAGCCATGGCGGTGAGCGGCGTGCCCATGATGGTGCGGCGCTTGACGAGCGGAAACAAAGTATCGACCGCCACCGTGCGCTTGGGGTCCAGCCCCTGCTCTACCGCGCACGTTGTTGCGTCATCGCCTATCGGTGTGACCAGGCACAGCGCCTTGGCACTTGGTTTCGCGCCGGACTCGATATTCGCGCCCAGCTTGCCCAGCAGTTCGGTCAATGCGGCATGCCCTGCCGGCTCTACCTTGCTGACCCACACGCTCTCAGGCCGCGC